>DMHB01000161.1 GCA_003449595.1 Microscillaceae bacterium
CGATCTAATCGCTTAGCACGCCATTGGTAATAAAAGTCTTAGAACCGTTGATGATGTAATAATCGCCTTCGCGCACGGCTTTGGTGCGGATATTGGCCACATCAGATCCTGCGTTGGGTTCGGTGATGGCCAACGCCCCGAGCCACTCGCCGGATAAGCATTTGGGCAAATATTTTTGTTTGAGTACCTCGCTGCCTGCCGATAAAATATGAGAACCAGCCATAAAAGGAGTAACACCAGCAGCCGCCCCAAAACCGCCACTGTTGAGTCGCACAATTTCTTCAAGAAAAACTACTGTATAAAAAAAATCGGCATCTGAGCCTCCATAGGCTTCGGGGTAGTTGAGTCCGATAAAACCTTGTTCACCCATTTTTTTCCAGATCCATTTGGGAATTTCGCCTTCTTTTTCCCAAGTGTCGATATGGGGGGCAACTTCTTTTTGAAAAAACTGCCGCAAACTTTGCCGGAAACTCTCGTGTTCTTCGGTGAAATAATAATTACTCATAAATTGAATTGTATTTATTTGTTGATATAAAATGGTGCTTAGGAAGGGTGTAAATTTAATTCTTTTTTGAAGGCTTTAAACTTTGGGTTCAAATTGTAGTTTTGCTGGAAAGTCTTTAATTTTAACAAATTTTTCTTTTATTTATACACAAACTCAATTTTTCAGATCATGACATTGACTCAACTTACCGAGCAGATTGCTGCTAAAGTAGCAAACGGAGGCGGCTTAGGAAACACAGTAAAATTTAACTTTGGTGGCGATGGCATTCTTTACTTGGATGGTGTCAACAACACAGTTAGCAATGAAGACAAACCTGCAGATTGCACCGTAAATGTAACTATGGCAGATTTTGGCGATATGCTTAGTGGTGCTTTGAACCCTATGTCGGCATTTATGGGTGGTAAAATGCAAATCGACGGCGACATGAGCGTTGCTATGAAATTACAATCTATTTTTGGATAATTATCGGTTCGCTTTTTTATCTAAAGGCCAATGCAAAGAAAAATTGCATTGGCCTTTGTTTTGAATACCTCTTTTTATTGTATAGCGGCCATTTGTTTAGAAAGCCAACTATCTAAAAGCTGAAGCGCCGGTCTGTAAAAAGTTTCTGTTTCGTTGTGCAGTTCGTGAAAAGCCCCTTCAAACCATTGGCTGGTAGTGTGTTGTGGATTGGCTTTTTGGGCAAACTGCTTGGAGCCTTCGGGCGAGGTAAGCCTGTCGGCGGTACCGTGGTAAATCAACAAGGGCAGGGTTAAATTGGCCGCCTCAGCTAATGCTTTTTGGCCAGCGGCATAGGTCTGCAAAAAGAAAGTAGCCGATATTTTATCGTGTACCAAGGGGTCGTTTCGGTAAGCCTCGACGGCAGCCAAATCTTGCGAAATGGCTGTGGCATCAAGATTGGTATTTTGTGTAAATGCCGGAAATAACCGACTTACCAACTTTCCTAAGGCCACTTGGATAGTAGGTGGCTCGAATGCCAATTTTAACCAAGGAGAAGATGCTACCACACCTGCCAATTTGGTTTTGCCACTATGCTGCAAAGCAAAATTGAGCACTACATTGGCACCCATACTATGCCCATAAAGAAATATTGGGATGCCGGGGAATGCTTGCCGGTCGTAATCTAAAAATAAGTTTAAATCTTCGAGCAAGTGTTGATAACTGGGTGTATGCCCTCGTTTACCGGCTGTTTGTCCGTGTCCTCGTTGGTCGTAGGCCAAGACTGCATAACTTTTCGGCACCAAATGGTTGACAATGCGCATAAACCGACCGCTGTGTTCGCCCATTCCGTGAACGATTACAAAAACAGCCTGTGGGGCTTCAGGAAGCCACTTTTGCCCAAAGATCGGTGTATTTTCAAAACCTTGCCAGGTAAATGTTTCGTGTTTCATAAGTCATGTTTAGTTGTTTTTGATTCAAAATATTGCAGCATCACTAATGTAGCAAATCCAAACCTAATGTGTCGATGAGTTGGTTGAGGGCAGGAAACTTTTCTTTCAAATAGGTGGCCTTTTCGTTGTCGGTATAAGGCTTGCGTGTTTTTACTTCTTGATTTTCAAGCACTTGTATGCTAAACTTGATGGGAGTTGCAGAAAGATGGCTGCGTAAAAAAGATTTTAAAATAGCTTCTTCATGTTCTTTCAGTCTATCGAGCACCAATTTGCTTCCCGAAAGGATGCAGCTTTGTGTAGTGCTGTCAAATTGAACTGCTACATTGTGCAAAAAAGGGAAAGCTTCTTTTTTTTGCTCAAACCATTGGTGCCAAGCACTTTCAAGTTGTACAGGTGTATATTCTTCGGCTTGGGGGCTTTTTTGGCTAACCTCAACTCCTTTTTCTTGGATGTCTTTATTTTCTTGTTGAGATGTAGTAGTCCGAGATTGCAGCGAAGGAGTTCGTTGTATTTTAGGGGTAGTAGTCAAGTTTGCAGCAGCCACTTGTCCTACACCATTTCCCTGTGGGGAATTTTTGGCTACAACCTGACTTGTATTTACGGATGATTCGTTGGGTTCAGACTTTTTTTTTCGGCAGGCAGTGCCGCTTCTCCTTGCGCTAATTGTAAGGCAGCCGGAATATGAGCTATTTTCATCAAGCAAAGCTCTACCAATAGCCTTGGGTTTTTGCTATTTTTATACTCCAAGTCGCATTGGCTGGCTAAGTTGAGCGCTGTCAGCAAAAATCCGGTGGCAGCCTTGGCGGCTTGCGACTGGTATTTTGGGCGGACGGTTTCGCCAACGTCCAGCAGTTGTTGCAAGGTTCGGGGGTCTTTGCAAACCATCAAATTACGTAAATGCTCAGCCAAACCGGAGATGAATATCTGCCCATCGAATCCTTTGCGTAGGATTTGGTCGAACAACAACAAAGCGTCTGAAAGATTTTCGGAGAGTAGCGCCTCGGTCATCTGAAAATAATAGTCAAAATCCAGAATGTTGAGGTTTTCTAATACGGCTGCATAACGAATGCTGCGGTCGGGCGAAAAAGTACTCAGCCGGTCGAACATCGAAAGGGCATCGCGCAAGCCTCCGTCTGCCTTTCGGGCGATTAAATCTAAAGCTTCTTTATCGGTCTGAATGCCTTCTTTGGTGGCAATTTTGGCAAGATGTCCACTTATATCGGCTGCCTCGATGCGTTTAAAATCAAAAATTTGGCAGCGCGATAAAATGGTAGGGATAATTTTGTGCTTTTCGGTGGTTGCCAAAATAAATATGGCATAAGGGGGCGGTTCTTCTAAGGTTTTGAGAAACGCATTGAATGCCGCCGTAGAAAGCATGTGTACCTCGTCGATGATATACACCTTGCGGGAACCTTGCGCAGGCGCAAACCGCACTTGTTCTACTAAGTTTCGGATGTCATCGACGCTATTGTTGGAGGCTGCATCGAGTTCATAGACATTGAGTGAAGCATTTTTTTGAAAACTTTGGCAAGCGTGGCATTCCCCACAAGCTTCAAATTCGGGTGTGAGGTTCAGGCAGTTGACTGTTTTGGCCAAAATGCGCGCACAGGTGGTTTTTCCTACCCCACGCGGCCCACAAAACAAGAAAGCTTGCGCTAACTGGTTGTTTTTAATCGCATTTTTGAGTGTATCGGTAATGTGGGTTTGCCCTACGACCGTGTCGAAGGTGGCAGGGCGGTATTTGCGCGCCGAGACAATAAAATTGGTTTGCGTGGCTTCCATTCAAAGGGCAATTTACGCAAAAAAAGTGGAGAAAAGCAGAAATTTATGTGGTGAGGGTATTTTATAAAACAGGCATTAGTTTTTGAAATCTAGTATATCAAGGATGTTTCATTTTGTATATCAAACTAAACTTACAGTTGCTTTGCAGATTTTTTGTTGAGAATAAGTATAGGTAGATAAATAAAAAAAGCTATCAAGGTAAATAAACACCCACCGACCATACAATACCCGAAAGTAAACCAAAATGAATTCTTTAAGCTGATAGCAATCAGTGGAACGGCGCTGATGCAAGTTGAAAAAATTGAGAGTGCAATGGCTTTACTTTTATCTTTTAATACTTTAAAAAAAACACTACCAGTTGTTTTAGTGTGTGTATCAATGCTTAGGTGTAAATAGCTATGCACTATAAAAACACCAATGCTTATTACATTTACTCCAAGCAAAATTAACGCAGCCACAACACCCTGATTAAAACCCAAATTTAAGCAGTAAAGCGTTAGAAATACGCCCAAATAAGGAGGTAGTAGTAAACAAACTAAAATGAATGGAAAGTAAAAAGATTCAAATATGATGATAAATATGATAAAACCAACTAATAAGGCAGGGAAAATCAAATAGATTGTGTTATCTTCTTCTGTGGTCTGGTAGATGGTAGTGAGTTTTTTGAACTTGTAGCCAATTGGTAGGTTTTGGGAAAAAATCTTTAGATTTTTGTCCAGAAACTTTATCCCAAACTCCGCCCCTCCTGTATATTCAAAGCT
>DMHB01000427.1 GCA_003449595.1 Microscillaceae bacterium
GAAATTGCTTCTAAACGCGAACAAATTACCCGAGCACAACAAATCAGAGCCACCAAAGGTCTTACCTTGGATGAAATTGGCCGGCGTGTGGCTTTGGGCGATTTCAAAGAACTTCGTCTCATCGTAAAAGGTGATGTAGATGGTTCGGTAGAAGCTTTGACAGACTCCTTGCTGCGTGTTTCGTCAGAAACTACCCAAGAAATTGAGGTGAAAATCATTCACAAAGCCGTTGGTCAAATCTCTGAGGCTGATGTACAATTAGCCAAAGCCTCTGAAGCCATTATTTTAGGGTTTCAGGTTCGCCCCTCGAACAATGCCAAAAGGTTGGCCGAAAATCTCAAGGTGCAAATCAAGCTTTACTCTATTATCTATGATGCCATCAATGAAGTAAAAGATGCGATGGAGGGTATGTTAGCACCCAAAATTGAAGAAGAAATTGTGGGTAATGCCGAGGTGCGCGAAGTATTCAAAATATCGAAAGTGGGTACTGTGGCTGGTTGTTACGTTACTGATGGCTACATCAAACGTACCAACAACATTCGCTTGATTCGCGACGGGATTGTTATCTACGAAGGCGAGTTAGGGGCTTTGAAACGTTTCAAGGACGATGTCAACGAAGTACGCTCCAGTTTTGAGTGCGGCTTGAGTATCAAGAGTTTCAACGACATAAAAATTGGGGATGTAATAGAAAGTTACGAACACAAAGAAACCAAGCGTACACTGTAGGCTTTCCCTCATTTATAAACTTAGAATGCCGATGTTAGTGTCGGCATTTTGTATTTATACCCAACCGCCCAAAGGTTTTAACAGAGATTGGATTATCTTATAATTTAGTGTAAATTCGACGCTTTAAGCAAATTAGACCATTGGTTTTTGATTGACAGCAAGAGGGTTTTTCCTCTTCTCAGCACCCAAACAATATGCTATGTGGCTCTCTAAGTCCGATTTTAAAATAGCCCGTTCTTGCCCTACTAAACTTTACTACCGTAAACTACAATTTCCCAGTTTACAAGACAAAGACCCTTATCTCAGATTTTTAGCCGAAGGGGGCTATATGATTGGCAAATTAGCCACTCTCTACTACCCCGATGGCATCGAAATAGAAACCAATGGCGACCACGAGGCAGCTTTGGCTCTTACTGCGCAGTATTTGCAACAAGAAAACGTTACCCTGTTCGAAGCAGCCATTGCGAGCCAAGGAAAACTCATCAGAATTGATATTTTAGAAAAAAAAGGGAATCATTTCAACCTGATTGAAGTAAAATCGAA
The DNA here is from genome assembly GCA_003449595.1 of Microscillaceae bacterium. GTDB lineage: Bacteria > Bacteroidota > Bacteroidia > Cytophagales > Microscillaceae > UBA8158. The sequence continues at coordinate 1,270 of DMHB01000427.1, forward strand.
AGCTTGGGACAGCCGCGAACCCGCTTCCAAACAAAAAGCCAAAAAGAAAGATCTTATCCCCTATTTGGAAGATGCTGCTTTTCAATACCTCACCTTGCAAGAAGCTTTCCCCGAGGCTACCATCACTACTTATTTGATGCTGCCCGACAAAGGGAAAATAACCAATATTGAAGGGCTGAACCAACAGTTTCAACTGCAATTTTTAGGGCAGTTGGGAAGTTTCAAACGCTACGAAGTGAATGTGTTGCCCCAATACATTCCTCAAATGCTCGAAGAACGCCTGTTGATATTGGTTGACATCCAAAAAGAAGTGCAAAAGCTTTTGCCTGAGGTGAAAACAATGGCCGCAGAAATGGTGGCCAGTCTATCGCCTACACCAACCAAAATTGCTTCTCCATTAGCCAAAAAATGCTTTGCTTGCGAATTTTGCCTGCAAGATGACCAACACCCCCAAAGCGGCTTTGGGCTATGCTGGGCGGATATGCCACAGCCCCAATACCCTATCCAAGACTTGTATTATATCGGAGCCATCACCCACGCCGGTAATTTGCTGGTAGATCAATTGATAGCAGAAAAAAAAGTCGATTTGCAAGATTTTGACCAAGAATGGCTTGCCAAACCCAGCAAACGCTCGGAAGGTGCGCGCACCAAACGCCAGCGCATTCAGATAGAACATACCCTGGCGCAAACCGAATGGATAGATCCGGCTTTGCAAGAGGTGTTAGAAGGCTGGACTTATCCCCTTCATTTTATCGACTTTGAAAATACAGCCGTGGCTTTGCCCTTTCACAAAGGGATGTCGCCCTATATGCAGGTCAACTTCCAGTGGAGCTGCCACACCATACCGTCGCCCGGGGCAGCGCCTCAACACAAAAGTTTTTTAAACTTAGACCCTATTTTTCCGAATATTCTATATGCCGAAAGCCTGATGCACTGCCTTGGCGAAAGTGGCACCGTGTTGATGTGGTCGCCTTATGAACGGACTACTTTGCGTAAAATTTTAGAACAAAATGAAGTAAACGACCCAACGCTTCGGCAATGGTTGGAAAAAATTACACAAGAAAACCAATGGGTCGATATGTGCGACCTAACTTTCAAGCACTATTTCCACCCGATGATGAAGGGCAAAACCTCCATCAAAGCTGTGTTGCCTGCTGTGCTGAGTGCGTTTCATTCTCCTAAAATTTTGGATTGGCTTCAAAATTTTGAACCAAACTTTAGCTTGTTGCAATACGATCAGAACGAAACCTTGATGGACCCTTATCGGCTTTTGCCCCCCATCGAACTCATCGACACTTTTGAGACCGTAAGAGATGGCACTGCTGCCATCCGTGTGTATGAATCGATGGTGTTTGGTGCGCATCGGCAAGACAAAAATGTGAAAGCGGCCTATGCCAAAGCCCTCGAAAAATACTGCAAGTTAGACACCTTGGCTATGGTCATTATTTGGGAACACTGGCGCACCAGCTTGGAAAAGGGCTAAATTTTTCGTTCATTTGAGCCAATAGTTTACACATAGCCGCCAATTCAACACTACTACCACACACAATTCACTTTTTATGGATTATCAACTGATTTCAACCGTTATACTACCCATTGCCTTAGGAATTATTATGCTGGGGCTGGGGCTTTCGCTGACCACCGACGATTTCAAACGCGTAGTGGTTTTTCCCAAAGCTGTACTGATAGGCCTTTTTTGCCAGATGGTTTTATTGCCCGGGGTTTGTTACTCGGTGGCTATGTTTTTCAGGCTGCCGCCCGAGCTGGCCGTAGGGCTAATGCTGCTGGCTGCCTCGCCGGGGGGAGCCACTGCCAATTTATACAGCCACCTTTCTAAAGGCGACGTGGTGCTCAACATCACCCTGACTGCGGTCAATAGCATTTTATCCTTATTTACCCTGCCTTTTATCGTCAACTTCGCGATGGAGGCATTTATGGGCGAAGGTCGGTACATTCCTTTGCAGTTTGCCAAAGTAGTGCAGATTTTTGTGATTGTATTGGGCCCTGTATCTATCGGAATGTTTATCCGCAGCCAAGCCCCTCAATTGGCCGAGCGCTTCGAAAAACCTGTCAAAATCTTTTCTGTACTCTTTTTGGCCTTTATCATCGTTGTAACCTTTTTAAGTCAGCAAAAAGAGTTCCACACCTACTTCCAAGTGGTTGGACTGGCTGCCCTTACTTTCAACCTGCTTAGTATGGTAACCGGCTATTTTGTGCCTTTGTTGTTCAAAATTGCCAAGCCCCAAGCCATTGCCATTGGGATGGAAATAGGCATCCACAACGGCACCTTGGCCATTGCCATTGCCACCAGTCCTTTGCTGCTCAACAACCAGACGATGAGTATGCCTGCTGTGATATACAGCTTGATTATGTTTGTAACCGCTGCTGTTTTTGGCTATTTGGTCAACCTCAAATCTAATCCAAGCTAACCCCCTGTGCGTATAAGGGGAAACAACCAATCTTATACAAAGATGAAAAAAAGTACATTTTTAGCCTTTTTGGGCTTATGGCTCACTACGCATAGTTTCGCACAAGCACCGGCTTTTAGCATTGGGATCAAAGGTGGTACCAGTGTTTCTTGGCTTATTGGCAAAGATTTCAACAGCTCGACTAGTAACTTGGCCGCCTCAGTACGAGAAAATTGGTCGCAAGACGGACAATATTTAGGTTTTCACTTGGGTTTCTTCAGCCAAATCAATTTTGCAGGCTTTGTGCTCCAGCCCGAAGTGGTGTATTCGCGCACGGCTGGGGGTATCAAAATTACCGGTTTCGATGCCACCGGAGCGCCAGTAGTGCAACAACAAGTAGAGCAGCAGTTTAACCGCATTGATGTGCCTTTGCTGTTTGGGAAGCGCTTGGGGCCTGTGCGGCTGATGGTCGGCCCGGTGGTTACGTGGGTCATTAGCAGCGGACTGAGCACCAACCAGTTGGCCAACCTCAACCTCAAGGAAAGCTTTCAACCGGCAGCTTGGGGCTATCAATTGGGCGCTGGCGTTGATTTTTGGCGAATGACTTTCGATGTGCGCTTTGAAGGCGGTATTTCCGACTTGGGCGGCTCATTCAATGCCGGGGGCAATGCCCGCAGCATCAGCAGCCGCAACAACCAACTGATTTTCAGTTTAGGCTACCGGTTGATAAAGACCAATTAACCATCATTGTCTGTATTCCCCCAAAGGCTGCTTTTTCTGAAAAGGCAGCCTTTTTGGTTTTTCTACAGGTTGTTGGTGTAGTTTGCCATTGTCTATGGGACACGCAAGGACGGAAAACGCACAAGCTATTTTGGTTTTTCAAAATGATTTGTTAAATTTAATTTAGGTTATTAACGCCAGTTATTTTATA
>DMHB01000410.1 GCA_003449595.1 Microscillaceae bacterium
TTGTTGGTTATCTTGAACTATGGCTTAACGCTATTTTCTAACAACACGGCTACCAACAACGGTCGATACCTTGAGATTTCAAAAGAAAACGAAAATTTCATCCAAAACTTAGGACTTTTGACCACAGCCATCTTCAAGGGAGATGCAGAGCTGAAAGATGTTCTAAAAGTGAATATGGAACGTTTTTCTATCAACTTAAAGGCTCTAAAAGGCGGCGGGCAGCTTTTGTTGGACAATGAAGTGATTGAGGTGCAACCTTCGAGCAAGGACGTAACGCCCAAGTTGGAGGAAATAGAACGTGTTTGGGGTGATTTGCGCCTGCAACTACAAGTGCTTATCCAAGAACCCCTCTCAGTCGATAGCACCATTCTACAAATTACTCCCGAGGCGCTGCAAATTGCCGTTGCCCCTGCCGACACAACCATCAAAACTGACTCGCTGAAAAAAGCTACCCCCATCAACAAAAAAATAGAAAATTTGGTGGCCAATGTCAGAGTCAACAATCCTCGCGTACAGCGGGCTTATGTATATGCACAGAGCAATTTGGATGATTTGCTTAGCAAGAGTAAAGATCTGAATCAAATCTATACACGTAAGTTCAACGATAGCCAGTCAAACCAACAGTTAGTATTATTTTTTACGGTATTGGCCAACTTCATTTTGTTGGTTGTCGGTGGCTTGGTGATCATCACCAGCTTTGTGAACCCGCTGACCAAAATAGCCAAAACAGCCGTCAGTGTGGCTCAGGGCGATGTAAATACCAAAGTAGATTATGACCGAAAAAACGAAATTGGCGATGTGGCCGAAAGTTTGAACTTGGTGGTAGGCAACTTCAAACAATATGCTGAATTTGCTACCAACATCGGACAAGAAAATTTTGATGTAAACTTTGAGGTAAAAAGCGAAAAAGATACCTTAGGCTACTCGCTGCTTTCGATGCGCGATAGTTTGAAGAAGGTATCGGAAGAAGATTTGCGGCGTAACTGGGCCAATGATGGTTTTACGCTTTTCAGCAATATTTTGCGCAATACCAACCGCCAAATTGAAGACCTATGCTACGATATTATTTCTAATTTGGTAAAGTATCTGAATGCCAACCAAGGCGGGATGTTTTTGCTGATAGACGACCCAGACCCGCAGTTGGTATTGCAAGCGGCCTTTGCTTACAACAAACGCAAGTACGAAGAGCGTAGAGTAAAATTGGGACAAGGACTGCTGGGGCAAACCGTATTGGAAAAGGAAATGAACTACATCACCAATGTTCCTTCCGATTATATCCGTATCACTTCGGGTTTGGGCGATGCTGCCCCCAATATCGTACTGATTGCCCCGCTCAAATACAATGAAGAAGTGTATGGCGTGTTGGAAATTGCTTCTTTCAACCCATTAGACCACTTTGAATTAGACTTTCTTGAAAAAATCTGTGAAAACATTGCTTCTACCATTTCCACAGTAAAAATCAACGAAAATACGAAACTCCTCCTCGAAGAAGCCCGCCAAAATGCCGAAACGATGATTGCCAAAGATGAAGAAATGCGGCAAAATATGGAGGTATTGGCCAAAACACAGAACGAGATGGAGCGCAACCAGAAAATTCTGGAAGAATACAAGCAAAACTTGGAGCGTGAAGTAGAAAAGCGAACGGCTGAATTGTTTGAAAAGGAACAACAACTTTCCAACACGGTACTCCAAATGGAGGAAATTATGGAAAGTTCGCGGGCCGGTATCGTAGCGTTGGATAGAAACTACCACATCACAGCTTTCAACACCATTTTTAACCGCATTTGTAGCCAATTCTACAACCAAATCTTAGAAGTAAGCCGCAGCTGGTTCGATTTCTTTTCTGAAGTACAAAGCCAAGTAGATTATAAAAAAGCTTGGGACAGGGCCTTGGCCGGCGAGGCTTTTGTAGAAGAACTCAACCTGATTACTGAAGACAACCAACGGGTAACGTTTGAACTTAGTTTTAGCCCCATCGAAACGGCCAAAGGCGAAATCGTGGGGGCTTCTATGTTTCAGCGTGATGTAACTGTGCGCCGCCGCAGCGAAGAAGCCTTAGAAAGAAATGCCCGTATTTTGGACAACTCGACCAACGAGGTGTATTTGTTCGATGCCGAAGATTTTCATTTTATTTTGGTCAATGAGCGTGCCCGCAAATCGGCAGGCTATGCTACCGAGGAGTGGAATGCGGTTAGTTATTTTGATTTGGACTACCAAACCAAGCCCGAGGTATTCAAAGAAATCATCACACCACTCAAAGATGGGTCGCAAAACAACTTGACTTTCAATGCTGTGTATCGCCGCAAGGATGGTAGTCTGTACGATGTAGAAGTCAATTTGCAGTTTTTTGAGGAAACAGAAGAAGAAAAAGCCATTTTTGCCGCCATTGTGCAAGACATTACCGAGCGCAAACAACGTGAAGCCGAATTGCAAGAAGCCATTACGCGCTTCGATTTGGTTGTAAGCGGCACTAACGAAGGACTTTGGGAAATGACCCTGCCTGCTTCCAACGATATTTTGAATGCTGATAATCCATTTTGGTTCTCGAAGCAGTTTAGCAGTTTGTTGGGCTACAACGAAAATGAGTTAGAACCCAAGTTAGGCAGTTGGAGTATGTTGCTGCACCCCGAAGACAAAGCGCACGTGCTCGAAGCTTTTGCCTTACACATCGGCGATTATACCGGCAATACGCCTTACAATCTGGAATATAGGCTGCTTACCAAAGAGGGTGAGTACGTTTGGTGCGACTCCAAAGGTGCCACTTTGCGTGATGAACAAGGCCGACCACTCAGGGTAGCCGGTACGCTGCGCAACATTGCCCAACGCAAGAAAACAGAAAGAGAATTAGGCGAACAAATTGCGCAAAACCAAGCAGTATTGAATACCACCACCGATTGCATTGTGGCTATCGATATGAAAGGGCGTATTTTCTCGGTCAATAAATCTACTGAGCAAACCTTTGGCTACGAACCCGGCGAACTATTAGGCAAAAATGTAAAAGTATTGATGCAGGCTGATGTGGCTGCTATGCACGATTCTTATTTGCGTAACTACCACGAAACCGGTGAAAAACACGTCATCGGTAAAATCAGAGAAGATTTAGCTTTGCGCAAGGACGGCACCACGTTTCCTATACAAATTCAAATTAATGAAGGACACACCGGCACACGGCGGTTTTACATCGCGGTGATACAAGATATAACCCTGCGAAAAGCTCAAGAAAAACGCTTAGCCGTATTAGATCATAAATGGCAAGATTTGATTCGCGAAAGCAACGAAGGGGTGATGTTTGCCCGCAACGGACTCATTGAAGAAATCAATCCTTGGTTGCTGAAACGAATCGGTAAAACCTTGGACGTTTGTGTCGGTCAACCGGTCAATATTTTGTTCGATCCGGCTACGATGCGCTTTTTAGAGAACAATAAGAACCTGTATTTTATGCTCTCGGGCGATTTACAGCACCAAGATGGCAGCTTTGAGCAAGTCATTATTAAATCGTGCGGCATTCGTTCTCACGATGGCGATCTTTACCGCTTATTGGTCATCAAATTAGCCCCTGATTTGCCTTGATAAATGCTAAATTTTCCTAATCCAAAACCCTTTTTTAATAACTGTATTATGCCACTCAAGTCTCTGATGTATTTAAGTTTAACGCTTAGCTTATTCTGGATATTCACCGCTTGCAGCACCGAAGTCATCAAAGTAGGCAATGAAGATATTTGCCAAGATAAGTTCAAGAAGAAGACCGTAGAAATTGATGGGGTGTTGGTACTCCCTTCAAAGATTGTAACCTCAGGCAAAATGATTATGAATTTCAAGCTGGAGGGAACAGCCACCAAAAGACTTATTACGGCCTCGTTTGGGTTGGGTGTAGGCAACAACCGGATGGAAAAATTGCCAAGTAATTTTACCATTAAAGATGTTAAGATTTTAGATAAAAATGGAAAACCTATCAAGGTTGGCGAAAAAGTCCGCATTGTTGGTGAAATGTATTCTACCGCCTCTAATTATTGCCATATCAATGTAGAAGAAATAGAAAACATTTAGCGCCCATACACTTTTAACTCCTGAACTGAAAGAGTCTAAATTTTGCTTATGCAAAGGATTTAGACTCTTATCGTTTTGTTTGGTTTTGTATGCAGCGCAGTCGTCCAATTGGGTTAAAAATAGTAGATTCGTTTGTACAAACTACTAAATCATTATGGAAACACTAACACCCAATATTTTTGTAAAAGACATCGAAGCCACCATCGCCTTTTATAAGCAGTTAGGCTTTGCATTGGAAACCCAAGTACCCGAAGAGGGTACGCCTGTTTGGGTGATGATGCGTTGCGAATCAGTGGCTATGATGTTTCAAACCCTTGCCAGTTTGGCCGATGATCTCCCCAGTATCTCAAGGCAACAAGGCGGGGCAGTTTTGTTCTATATGCAGACTTCGGGCATTCGTGCGCTGTTCAATTCCTTGCAAGGCAAAGTAAAAGTGCTGAAAGGGCTTGAAAAAACTTTTTATGGTGCCACCGAATTTTCTATCGAAGACAACAATGGTTTTGTGCTTACTTTTGCAGAAGATGAATAAGGCTGTGCAGCCCCTTGTATTTTGATATGTTTATGAACATAGAACAACTTCAATATCCCATTGGCAAGTTTGCCAAACCTGCAATCATTACCGCAGCCCACTTGGCGCAGTATAGGAATACACTTGAAACCTTTCCCGAGGCTTTACAAAAAACAGTTGCATCGCTTTCCGATAGCCAGTTGGATACACCCTACCGTCCCGATGGGTGGACGATAAGGCAAGTGGTTCATCATTGCGCCGACAGCCATCTCAATAGCTTTATTCGGTTTAAATTAGCCCTTACCGAAGAAAACCCCACCATCAAACCTTATTTTGAAGACCGATGGGCGGTATTGGCCGACAGTATGATGCCGGTTGAAATTTCACTCCAATTGGTCGATTTATTACACAAAAAATGGATTGTTTTTTTGAAATCTATGCAGCCTGCCGATTTTGAACGCACCTTTTTCCATCCTGAACAAAAAAAATCTATTACCTTAGCCGAAGCCACCGGAATTTATGCTTGGCATAGCGAGCACCATTTAGCTCAAATTACAAATTTACTAATCCGACAAGGTTGGGCTTAACAATGCAACAGAAATTAGTTTATATGGCCTTATTGGTACACGATTATGACGAGGCCATCGATTTTTATACCAACCAATTGAATTTTGTCTTACAAGAAGACACGCAGCTTTCCGATACAAAACGGTGGGTTGTAATTTGCCCCCCCCGGTGGCGAACAAGGGGCTGCTTTGTTATTGGCCAAAGCTTCTACCCCAGAGCAAATGGCGCAGGTGGGCAACCAGACGGGTGGGCGTGTGTTTTTATTTTTGCATACCGACGACTTGGAACGAGACCGCCAAAATCTGCGCAAGCATCAAATTTCCATTGTAAGAGGACCGGTAGAGGAGTCATTTGGCAAAGTATTGGTTTTCAGGGATTTATATGGTAATTTGTGGGATTTGATAAAGCCAAGTAAGTAAAAAAAGATGTCTTATCTGGTAAATGATGCTTAGATGTATCCAAAACACCCTCGATGCAGAACAATTTTTTTAAACCAATAAAACTTGTAGAAAAATTAGCAACTTGCCCACTTACGGCATCTACATCTTCCTTAGGCAATGAGACAATTGGTGTGTTTTTTATTTCTGTGGTTCATTTTTACTACTCCACTCATTGCACAAGTGCCGTTGCTTGTCATCGAGGCAGACAGCATTGACCAACTGAGAGGACGCTTACTCCAAGAGAAAATCCTGTTTTTGGAAGGAGATACTTCTATCGCTACCCTCGAACAACTACAAACACCTGCCATACTTGCTAAAATGCAGCCTTGTACAAAGATTAAAACCAACGCTTTGGTGTCAGGTCGATATTATTGGTTTCAACTTCAGATTACCAATCAAAGTCAGGCAACAGAGTCAAATTTCAGTATTGAGTTAGCACAAGTAGGCAAACAATCTTACTTTATTCAACAAAAAGGAGGTTGGCAACAAACGCAAACCGGCATTGAGCTGCCCCTCAAGATGCGAAATTGGTATGTGAACGCACAGGCCGTTAAATTACATTTGCCTTATCAGGACACTGCAAAGATTTTTGTCAGGGTGGAAGTCAGCAGAGATGCTCCCCTCACTTTTAACAATATGGCTATCAAAAGACTCTCTGTGGCTTATGATGAGTTTGTAGATAACACTGCGCCTTATTTATTCTTCCAAGGAGCGATGTTGCTCATGTTTTTCTACAACCTGTTGCTGCTGCTTACTACCCGCGACAGGGCCTATCTGTATTACACACTATATATTTTGGGGATGAGTATTTACTTTAGCAGCAGAGCGCCCGACTATTTTTCTTTTGATGGAAACATTCCCACTGTGCGGCTGCTATTAAGAGGCACTATTCTTTTTCCAACGCTTTTTTATTTACTTTTTTTAAAGGAATTTTTCCAGTTTCGACACCAATCCCATAGATTCTCCAAAGTAATTCAATACTGGGTGTTAGGGCGCTTCGTAGTGGCCATTGGGTTGTATAGTTATTTATTTCTTTTGCTGCGCATTTTACCCAGTACCAGTCTTTGGTTGTATTTGATGATTGTTGGCGATATTTTATTCAGTTTTCTGATCATTAGTTCTCAATTCAAGGCACACAAAGTCTTAGCCACATATATGATTTTAGGTTTTTTGGCCTTGGCCATCCCTTTACTTCTAAGTTTTATAGTTTTCTTATCAGGCATTACTTGGGCAACCATACCGTATATCCGTTTCGGAATTTTAGTTGAA
>DMHB01000084.1 GCA_003449595.1 Microscillaceae bacterium
ACAATCGGTTCTGTCTGCATAAACTACTCAAAATATCAATTATATTACCCGTATGGTTTTCTAAGCAAAATTTTCCGCCTTTGTGGATAAACTTCAAAGCTAAGTTTCCTAACTCTTGTTTATTGATGCGTTTGTCTTGACTAATTTCGCTTAAGAATGCTGAAATTTGCTGTTCGTCCATTGAGTATCGGTAGTCGTAGCGCCACTTTTTTTTCACAAAGTCATAAAGTGAAGTAGGAGCTTCAGCAGCAAACAATCCTTTGGCTTTGCGTCTTATTTTTTCATTGTGATGAAATAAAGAAAGCGCTAAGAGTCTTGTTAGCAAAGTTTCGGGCACACCGCCCCCTTTTAGTAAAGCCAAGCCCAAGAAAATATCTTCTTCTGAGTCGCTCTCCAACATCCAGCGAAGTTTGTCTAAGCCGGCTGGCACAAAAGGCACATCTTTAGCAGAAAGATATTGTTTAATTTTTTTCATATAGTTGGATTGAAAGTTAGGTAAGATGTCGCAAACTGACAATACAGAAAGTATTGGTAATATTTTACGCTCTGTGGTTTGTTGTAGGTTGTAGGCGAAAGATTCTACAAAGTGCCAAAGTAACACTGATAAACAACAACTTGATGGCACAATTAATGAAAAAATGGCGAAATAAAAAATGATGTTCGTGTTTTTAAAAAGAAAAAGCTCAAGATTTGGTCATCTTGAGCTGTGAGTTGTATATATAATTAGCGCAGCCAACAGGGTTGGTATAGACTACTTTTTTTCAGTAGTTTTAGATGGCTGCTCACCTATCCAAAGGGCAGATTTACCACTTTTTTCAGGAGTGGTTGTTTCCAAAGCCCCCATCAACAGCTGGGTCATTTCGGTGAAGCTTACTTGCTCAGTCAATTTAGCGATTGCTTTGCGGGTAGTAAAATCGTACAGCATTACAAAACCCACTCCTTTTTGGCTGAAGGCTACTTCATCGATACCCAAGGCTGCTACCATCAGGGCAGCTTGGTACTTGGTTGTGTTGTTGGTAAAATCCAACGTAACGAACAATACTTCTTTGCCATCGAAACGGTTTTTCAGGTTGTTAAACTTCTGTAACATCCCGGCGCTTGCTTCGCTCCAAGTGGCATAATGGAAAACAGCCAGTACTTTAGGCATCACGAAAGCAGGATGCTTTTTTTTCTTCTTGGCAGCTTTCGGCTTGTTAAGGTTAAACCATTTGAACATCATAACCTTGTCATTTAATTGTGAATAAAAACAAAAAAACCCGGACACTGTATCAGAAGCGCCCGGGTTTCAAAAATATTGGTAAAAAGAGATCAATAACGTCTCTTGTCATATTCTGAATTGTTGCTCGACCATGCAACCCCGCGCTCCTGCGGCGCAATACCACCATCTTTTTCAGCCCTTACAGTGCGTTCGCTGTTGGTTGAGAAGTGGTACAAAAGAAATGAAACTACGAGTTGCATATTTGAAAATTTTTTAATGGTTTGCTGAAAATCGATGCAAGTTTAACTGATTTGTTTGGGAAAGCCAATTTATTTTGAAAATATTTTTATTTTTTCTTTCTATTCCTTGCAAAGATTAACTTTAAATGTTCTATTTCACCTTTTCAAATTTTTCTGTATGCCAACCCTACTTGTAAACCATTGCAATTTGTATTATGAAGAAGCAGGCCAAGGATCTGAAACCATTGTGTTTGCACACGGGCTGCTGTGGAGCCATAAAATGTTTCATAAACAAGTAGCACATTTCAAAGACCGATACCGCGTCATAGCTTATGACCACCGCGGGCAAGGCCAAAGTGAGGTTACTCCGCAAGCAGCCGACTACGATATGGATAGCATTTATGCCGATGCCATAGGATTGATTACCCAGCTATGCCCCAACCAAAAAGTACACTTTGCAGGTTTGTCTATGGGCGGATTCGTCGGAATGCGTTTAGCAGCGCGCCGTCCCGACTTATTGAAGTCATTGATTTTGATAGAAACTTCTGCCGAAGCCGAACCACTCGAAAATGTACCTCGCTACCGCACACTCAATGGCATTGTCAAATGGCTGGGGGCTTGGGCTGTTAAAAAGCCAGTAATGAAAATTATGTTTGGGCAAGATTTTTTACAAGATCCGGCTCGTCAAGAAGAAAGAAAATTTTGGGCTAAACAACTAACCAACAACAAAAGCAACATTACCAAGGCGGTGCAAGGGGTAATAGATAGAAAGCCTGTTTTAGACGAGTTGGCAGCCATACAAATACCTACACTGATTATGGTCGGCGATCAAGATGTGGCTACTGTTCCTGCCAAAGCCGAAAAAATTCATCAACATATTGCTCATTCAAAATTGGTTTACATCAAAGGAGCTGGACACACTTCAAGCGTAGAAGAACCTGCGCAAGTCAACCAAGCCATTGACGCGTTCTTGGCAGGTTTGGGTTAATTTGTCCTCGCGGCATGCTTATCGGTATAAATTGGCTTCTTGCCCAACGAAGGGATAACTATTTTTACATCTTTATTTGCAACAATGTTGCAAATAGAATTATATTTGCAACTCTTCTGAAACATTGTTGCAAATTAGGAACTTGGCAAAGCACTTTTTTTCTTTTATTTTTTTAGGGTATATGCTCTTGGTGGGTAGCCAAAGAGCTTATGCGCAAAGTTGCACGGTAACTTTGGAAGGCAGTGTGTTGGATGAAAACGACCAGCCGGTTGTTGCCGCACAACTAATAATTTTGGGAAACCAGCAAGGAGTCATTACCGATACTACTGGATATTTCAGGCTTCATCATCTGTGTCCGCATACTACTTACACACTCCAGATCACAATGCTTGGCTTCGATAGCCAAGAATTGTTGCTCCCAGTAGGACATCAAGCTCCGCCAAAGCTTCAAATCAAGCTTAATACTTCTTCAAAAACATTAGATGAGGTAACGGTGGCTGCCCAAAAAGAAAGCGATTGGATGAGCCTACCACAGCAAACTTTGACAGCCGAGCAGCTGGCGAAATCGTCGGGCAAACCTTTGGCCGAAATGCTTAAAGAAGTCAGTGGGGTAAGTAGCCTAACGACAGGGGCATCGATATCCAAACCGGTTATTCACGGGTTGTATAGCAATCGGGTGTTGATACTGAACAATGGCATCCGCCAAGAGGGCCAGCAATGGGGTTCGGAACATGCCCCTGAAATTGACCCTTTTGTAGCCAGCCAACTGACCGTTATCAAAGGAGCGGCCTCGGTGCGTTATGGCGCTGAGGCGATGGGAGGAGTGATTTTGGTCAATCCGGCGGCTTTGCCTTACGGGATGCGGGGGAGTGGGCAGGCCACAATAGTAGGCAGTAGCAATGGCCGCCAAGGCATTTTTTCGGGGTGGGTCGAGTCGGGATTTGGCAAACGCAAACAATGGGCGGCGCGCTTGCAGGCTACTTCAAAAAATGTAGGAACCCTCCAAAGCCCTGACTATTACTTGGCCAACACAGCTTTCCAAGAGTTTAATTTTTCGGGCGCAGTAGGGTTCAAACAAGAAAAACGCGGCATCGAAATATTTTTCAGCAGATTTACTACTTCTTTGGGTATTTTTCGAGCCGCTCATATTGGTAATCTCACCGATTTAGAAGCAGCCATCAACAGCCCTCGGCCTTTGTTTGAAGGTCAATTTACTTACGATATTGCCAATCCACGGCAAAAAATTGAGCATAATCTACTGAAAGTCAATGCTTTTTATAAAATCCCGAAATTAGGTTTGCTGCAAATCCAATATGGCTGGCAAATCAATACGCGGCAAGAGTTTGACATTCGGATTGGGGGGCGTTTCAACATACCGGCCTTGAATATGGAGTTACAAACCCATACGTTGGAATTGGCTGTAGAACGGCCATCTTCCAACAAATGGAAGGGTAGTTGGGGTTTGCAAGGGCTTTTGCAATTCAATAGCAATGTGCCCGGCACCGGGGTAAGACCTTTGGTGCCCAATTTCGATAACTATGGCATTGGCTTATTTTGGACTGAGAAAAGAGTAGGTGATAAATGGGATTGGGAGTTTGGATTGCGGTACGATTATCGGTTTTTGAGTGTGCTGCGGTTCGACACACAAGACAACTTGCTCAACCCGAGATTTAATTTTCAAAATATCTCGGCCAGTGTAGGAGCGCACCGGCATTGGGAAAATGGGATTACTTGGCGCAACAATATTGGCACTGCGTGGCGGCCTCCCCAAGCCTACGAACTTTATAGCCAAGGGCTTCACCACGGGGCGGCGGCACTTGAATTTGGCGACGAAAACCTCCGTGCCGAACAAGCCTACCAAACTTCTTCGACTTGGCAAGTTCAGCGCAAACGCATAGACATCGAAATCGGGTTGTACGCAAACTACATCAACAATTATATTTTTCTGAATCCTGAATTACCCCCTGCACTAACGATTCGCGGGGCATTTCCGGTGTTCAATTTCCGACAAACCGATGCGCTGCTCGCAGGGGTTGATTTGATAGCTAAATACCGATTTGTAAAAGTAGGCTTTGTCCAAGCCAAGGCAGCTTTGATAAGGGCGAGGGATGTTCGCAACCAGCGTTTTTTGCCATTCATTCCGGCAGACCGCTACGAAGTTACGGCTGGCTGCCAATGGGAGGAAGTAGGCCAATGGCAAGATATTATTGCTGCTTTTACGCTTCAGCACGTCTTACAGCAGTTTCGGGTAGAGCCTAACAGCGATTATGCGCCTCCTCCGCCAACTTATACTTTGCTCAATTTTCAGGCAGGGGTAACCAAGCAATGGAATGGGCATCGATTGGCTTTCAGTTTTATGGTAGAAAACATACTCAACATACGCTACCGAGACTATATGAACCGGTTTCGTTATTTCGGCGACGAAATAGGAAGAAACTTCACGGTTCGATTACTATGGACTTTTGGACAAAAAGCAAAAAAATAAATTTTTATGGTAATATTTTCACAAGTTAAATTTTAATCCTTATGTACAAATTCACAAGAACCCTGTTGCTTTTATGGATGGTTGGCGTAGCCTTTACAAGCTGCCGCAAAAAAAATGATCCTAAACCTGAGAACCCCGAAGAAGAAATCAACCGATTGGTGATGACTTTTACCCCTGTTGCCGGTGGAGCCCCTATTGTATTTCGTTATGAAGATTTGGACGGACCTGGTGGCAACGCGCCTGTATTGACCAATCCTCCATTGCAGGCAAACCGACAGTATAATGTAGCGATACAAGTTTTCAAAGTGAAATCGACCGGCGAGGTAGAAGAAAAAACACCTGAAGTTTTGACTGAAGGGGATGAACACCAATTTTTCTTCCGCGCTACTGCCGGGCTGAATTTAACATTTAGCTACACTGATGTAGATAAAAATCAGCGCCCCATAGGATTGTCAACCAGATTTACGACAGGCAATGCAAGTTCGGGCAGTTTGACCGTTATTCTGCGCCACGAGTTAAATAAAGCTGCTGCTGGGGTTGCTGCCGGTGATGCGACCAATGCCGGGGGTGAAACAGATATAGAAACTACTCCACCCTTTGCTGTAACCATCCAATAAGCTTAGTTTGCTAAAACTACCACCAAGCAGATGTTTGAAAAGACATCTGCTTTTTATTTGGCAAAAATCAAGTCCATCATTCTTTTTTCTAAGTTGATGTCTTTGACTTTGATGCGCACCTTATCGCCAAACTTGATAAGTTTTTTTGACTTTCGGCCTACAAGGCGATAGTTTTCGGCATCTAAATCGTAAAAATCATCTAATATGTCTTGCATCCTGACCATACCTTCGCAGCGTGATTCGGTAATTTCAACATATACACCCCACTCAGTAACTCCGGTAATCACACCATCAAAAATCTTGTTTTTCATATCGGGTACTTCCATCAAGATTTGCATATACTCCATTTGTTTGTATTTAATGGAGGCACGTTCGGCATCGGCGGCTCTTTTTTCCATATCGGTGGCGTGGTTACAGAGTTTTTCAAATAAGGCTTTATCTGCTGATGGGCCTTGGTCTAAGTAATGTTGCAGCAAGCGATGTACCATCATATCAGGATATCGTCTGATGGGCGAGGTAAAATGAGTATAATGCCGGAAGGCCAACCCAAAGTGCCCAATAGGCTCGGTGCTATATTTGGCTTTGGCCATGGCCTTGATAGCCAGCGACTGTAAAAAAGTCTGTTCGGGGTTTTTCAAAGTTTGACCAATCATTGCATTGAGCGAATTAGACAAAGCTTTGCCTTGCAGTGCAATATCGTAGCCAAATGGTTTGGCAAATTTGGCAAAGGTTTGTAGTTTTTCTTCATTGGGTTTTTCGTGGATACGATAGACCATCGTTGGCGAATGCCCCTCTTTGCCTTTATGGAACACAAACTCGGCCACCGCTTTGTTGGCCAGTAGCATAAACTCTTCGATGAGTCGGTGCGCATCCAAGCGTTCTTTCACATAAAGTTCGATGGGGCGGCCTTGCTCGTCTAATTTGAATTTTATTTCAGGGCTATCGAAGTTGATGGCTCCTGACTGAAAGCGTTGTTGGGTCAATTGGTGCGCCAGCTGGTTGAGTGTTTTCAACTCTTGGGCAAAATCGCCTTGCCCCGATTCTATGATTTGTTGGGCTTCTTCGTAGCTAAACCGTCTGTCAGAAAAGATGATGGTTCGTCCTAACCACACTTGCTGCACTTGGGCCGACTCGTCGAGGGTAAATACTGCCGAAAAAGTCAATTTTTCTTCGTGTGGCCTCAAAGAGCAAAGTTCGTTCGATAGTCGCTCGGGCAACATAGGCACTACCCTATCAACCAAATAGACAGAAGTAGCCCGTTGGGCAGCCTCTTTTTCGAGTTGGGTCTGCGTATGCACATAGTGGGTTACATCGGCAATGTGTACGCCAATTTCCCATAAGCCATTTTCTAACCGCTGAATGGATAGCGCATCATCAAAATCTTTGGCGTCGTAAGGGTCGATGGTGAAGGTGGTGATATTACGAAAATCGCGGCGGCGCTTGATTTCTTCGGGCGAGATGCGGTCTGAAATCTGAGCCGCTTCTTGGAGAACAGCCTCGGGAAACCGCAGAGGCAAATCATATTCGGCCAAAATGGCGTGCATTTCGGTATTATTTTCACCGGCTTTTCCCAATACTTCCGTAATTACGCCCACTGGGTTGCTGGTAGGCGTGTGCCATTGTACTATACTGACTAATACTTTTTCGCCATTTTTAGCGCCTTTGGTTTGTTCTTTGGGTACAAAAATATCGAAATACATACGTTTGTTATCGGCAATGACAAAGGCATAACGTTCCGAAATATCGATACGACCTACAAAAGAAGTACGTCTCCTTTCAAGAATTTCGACTACTTCGCCTTCCTTGCGTTTCCCTTTTTTGTGTTGCAGCAAACGTACTTTCACTGTGTCGCCATCCAAGGCTTGTCCTAAATTTTCGGCATCGACCCAAATGTCTTGTTCTTGATCTTCGACCACGATGAATGCGTGGCGAGGGTTGACAAAGTCCACTTTGCCAACCAAAAATATTTCTTCGAGTGGTGCTAAATTACTTTTAAAGTGCCCTTCTTTGTTAATAGAAATTATTTTTTGCTCGGCAAGTTTTTCTAATATTTGCACTACTTGCACCTTTTGTGCTTGGGTGTGAACATTTAGTTTTTTGAAGATTTGTTTGATAGAAATGGCCTTGGTCGATTGTTGGAGTAAGGCACTTACATTTTCAAAGAGATGAGGGTTGTTGTTGGTTTTGCTCCGATTATGCGGAGCGTTTTTCTTGTTTTTCATACAGTATGACAAATTTAATGAAGTGTAATCTGGCCGGTTTGAAGTGGATGATTACAAAAAAAGCTTCTTTCCAGATAAAAGAAGCTTTGTAGTGGATTAATACTTGATACCCCTTCTTCGCATTACGCGGTAAATTTCTTCGGAGGTACCTAAAGGGATAGAATCAATTAATTTTTTTGTATATGGACTGGTTGGTTTTTCGTAGATGTCTTCGGCATAGCCCAATTCTTGAATTTGGCCGTCGCGCATCACGATAATACGGTCTGACATATGTTTTACTACCGACAAGTCGTGCGAAATAAAGATATAAGTCAGTTGGAATTCATCGCGCAGATCCTGCAAAAGATTGAGCACTTGTGCTTGCACTGAAACATCGAGCGCCGAAACCGACTCATCGGCAATGATAAAATTCGGCTCGACAGCCAAAGCCCTTGCAATACAAATGCGTTGGCGCTGTCCTCCTGAAAACTCGTGAGGATAGCGGCTATAATGTTCCGGTAGTAGCCCAACACGCTCTAATAGGTGCATAGCTTTTTCTTTGCGAAGTTTGGCGTTAGATTCGATGTTGTGCAGCATCATTGGCTCAGTAAGGGTTTCGCCTACGGTAAGCCGAGGATTGAGCGATGAGTATGGGTCTTGGAAAATAATCTGCATTTGGCTGCGCAAGTTGCGTAGCTCGTTGCCTTTAACGTGGCTGATGTCTTTGCCATTGAACCATATTTCGCCCGAATCGGGTTCTAAAAGGCGCAAAATAAGTCTTCCCAAAGTGGTTTTCCCACAACCTGATTCACCTACCAATCCGACGGTTTCGCCGGGATAAACAAAGAATGAAACATCTTCGACGGCTTTTTTAATATCGACGGTGGTTTTAAAAATTTCTCCTTTGGTTACTTTGAAATATTTTTTCAAGTTTTTCACCTCCAACATCGGGGGGTGAGAGGCCAATGTTTTGTTGCGTTCCTCAATCTCGTCTTCTGGTATGAAGTGGTTCAAAATGATGTTACCTAACCCTTCACTTTTGTGTTCTACTTTTTCGACAATATCACCCTCATCGGTTTCTTCCATATAATCGCTGATGGTAGCCAAATCACGGATTTTGATATCCATACGGGTACGACAAGCCAATAAACCTTTGGTGTAAGGATGGCGTGGATTGCTGAAAATATCCAGTGTATCTCCTTTTTCCATAATATTGCCTTTGTACATCACCATTACTCTGTGGGCGATTTCAGCAATCACACCCAAGTCGTGGGTAATGAAAATCATAGAAGTATTGTGGCGGAGGCGGATTTCTTCGAGCAGGGCTAAAATTTCTTTTTGCACGGTTACGTCCAAAGCCGTAGTAGGTTCGTCAGCGATGAGTAAACTCGGCTCGCAACAAAGAGCCATTGCGATCATTACGCGTTGCTTTTGACCACCGGAAATTTGGTGTGGATATGAATTGAAGATGCGTTTAGGGTCTTGAAATTGCACTTCTTCAAACATCGCCAAGGCTATTTCTTTGGCTTCGGCATAGCTTACTTGCTGGTGAAGTTTAATGGCTTCAATCACTTGGTTTCCACACGTAAAAACCGGATTGAGCGACGACATCGGTTCTTGGAAAATCATAGCTATGTCGCCTCCGCGAATATCGCGCATTTCTTCTTTAGACAATTGGAGCAAGTCGATTACGCGGCCATCTTTGGCGTGAAATAATATTTCACCATCGGTGATTTTTCCCGGAGGTTCCTGAATGAGGCGCATAATGGCCAAAGAAGTGATAGACTTTCCGGACCCAGATTCGCCTACGATACCCAGTACTTCGCCTCGGCGTATATTGAAGTTGATGTGATTTACAACCCGACGCGAGCCCCTGTCTGTATTGAAGGTAACTTCTAAGTTTTTAACTTCTAAAATAAGCTCGCTTGTATCATTTGGTTCGACAAACATAAGGTGTTGAAGTATAAGTGATGAATGATAAATGTTTGTTAATGAGCCGATTGGTTTGGCTAACGGTGCAAAACTCCTTCTAAATCTAACATTTCTATGGTAAACAAATTCGACTCGATGATGCTTTCAGGTAGAAATATAAACTTTTTATCGTAAATTTTTACACCTATGTAATAACTGACCCAATATTCGCTGCAAAGATGAAAAACTGAGGGGTCGATGCGCTCGATGATGCTGAAACTATTGGCTTCCACTTCGTCGATTAGATGCCTCAGTGTTGAAGTTTTTTGGGATTCCCCATCTTTCAGTCCATATCCTTTGGAGGTAATTAGTACATTTTTGAGGGCATATCCATTATGGTTGAGCAAGTAAACACGCCATTCAAAAGACCCATCGGGGGTTTTATTGCGGGCGATGGCTACACTAACGCCTTCTACAGGTGGAAAATCAATATCTTTTTTCATAATCACACAAATTGTTGAGCAAAACAGATGAAGCAACCCGGTGCTCAGGAAGGTACTTTGGCCAAAGCCGATTTAAGGTTATTAATTACTTGTACTTCGAAGGCATCTACTTGATTAAGTTCTGATAAATACCAAGATACCCAATCGAATAAATGGATAAGATAAAAACACTGGGTTAAAAAGTTTTCCCCTTGAGGGATGGCTTCTATGACCTGTTGAGCTTTTTCAGCAAATATGGGTTTACAAATATCAAAGCGAAGCCGAGTACGTGGGTGATCCAAATTGCTGCGAACCATCAAGATGCAAGTTTTGGCATACAACTCAGGCGAAAGCCCCCAACCAACTAATTCATTATGATTCATTTCAGGGAAAACGTGCGTATGGCATAACTGTTTGGCGTTTTCATTGACCTGTTGTTGTAGCCGTGTGATAATGGGAAGCCAAGGGCTGTCGGCATATACAATGGGAAGTTTTTGGTAAAACGCATTGGCTATTTCCTTGGCTTCTTGATGAATATGCTGTTTTTGTGTTTTCAGAAGTGCTACTGCTTCTTGCAATTGGGCTTCGAAGGCATTGGAAATAAAGCCATAATTTTTGAGCAGGTATAGTAAATTGATCAACGAATAGCCTAAGAAAGCTCTTGGGCAAGGCGCCTCGTTGGGTAGCTGAACAAAGTCATACCCGTTTTTTTCGGCCTGTTGTAACAGTTCGCCTCCGGCTGAAATACACGCTATTTGTGCTTGGCGCTGTTGGGCTTGTTGAAAGGCGGCCAAGGTCTCTTCGGTGTTGCCCGAAAAGGAGGAGGCAACGAAGAGCGTATGGGCATCAACAAATTGAGGGATTTGGTAGGTTTTTACAATGATAAAAGGAATGGACAATTCTTGTTGTAAGATTGATTCAGCAATATTTGCCCCAATGCCTGACCCACCCAAGCCACTTACAACCAACTGGCGTACATCTTGGGGCTTATGCTTCAAACGCTGGTTTTTGCCAAGGTCGATGGCTTTTTCCATTTGTTGTATAAAACCTTCAATCAATTGCTGTATCATAACAAATCCTTAGTTTTAGAATAAATAATTGAGCTGCATTAACAAAAAATATTTTTACAAGTTATTGATCAATTTTTAAAATGGCAAAAAAACTTGATTTGGGCAAAATGGGCGAAAAACAAGCTCAAGTTTACTTTGAGTCGAAAGGTTATGTGTTATTAGCGCAAAATTTTCGTGCAGGAAGGGCTGAGATTGACTTGATTTTCTCGAAAGACGATACCTTGGTTTTTGTTGAAGTTAAAACACGTAGCAGTAATTTTTTTGGTGAACCCGAGGCTTTTTTAACGACCAAACAAGAAACTAATATTGTGGCAGGTGCCGAAGCCTACATCGAACAAATCAACTGGCAAGGAGTCATTCGTTTTGATGTAGTGGCATTGCTTTGGCGTGCAGCCACCCAAACTTGGGAAATAGACCACTTTGAAGATGCTTTTCATTGACCTAAAAACTTAGTCTTCAACGTACTTCTTACCGTCTCGTTCTGCATTATAGGTTACATTGCCTTGCGCGTCCCATTCGTAAGTTACATAAGGCAGGTCTTTCAAATAAAATAGTTTAGGGTACTGAATGGTACGTTTTTTTCTTCCGTTTTTATGAAATTCAGTCCACAACCCTACTTTTTTGCCATATTCGTATTTTCCTTCGATGGCAATTTTGCCATTATCATAAAAAGAAAAGTAGTCGCCATGTTTTTCTCCACCTATTACCGTCGTAATATCACGGATGTTTTCTTCGTCGTAATAGTTGATTGCTGAACCACGCACCCATCCTTTGTAATATTTGAGTTTTTCGAGCAGGTTGTAGTCTTTGTCGTAGGTTTCCCATAGTTCGTGTTTGGTGCCATAGTAAAAATAGCCTTCCTCTCTTACTTCTTTGTTGTAGTACTCTTTGAACGGCCCGTGCAGTAACAAGTAGCTTCTGCCTTTGTCCAAATCGCTCATATACTTCTCATAGGGAAGATTTTTGATCAATCGTTTTTTGACATCATAGTAGTAAATATCTTGGCTGAATTTATTTTCAGGGATCTTGGTATTGACCACATAGCGAAAGGTTTGGGTGATTTCGGCACCTTTTTTAGCAAACCCTTTTTTGGTTTTTACCCCCAAATAATATTTACCACGCAGGTTGTTGTTTTTGACCAAACCATCTTTCTTTCTGTTTTTGTTTTCAACTGTTTTGATTTCCTCAGTCTTCATAGTCAGGTTGGTTCTGGGCAAGCTGTCGGTCATCAGTAGTTTATAATTCCCCGCATCATCGTCATCGTCGTCATCATCGTCGTTGTCTAACTGCGCCCAAGCAGGAAGAGTACCCAGAAAAACCAAAGTAATCCAGCCCCAAGATTGTAACGCTTTGAATAAGTTATTTAAGTAGGTGTAAATTAAAGTCATATTTTATTGAAAAAGCTATCTCAAATCCTTAGGCAAGGGGGTGATGAGATAGCTAAAAGTTGAAAGCTAAATAATACAAGAATCAAGGAATTACTTCGCCTGAAATAGATAATACAACAGGGTCGCCTACATTCGATGAAACGGTTACGGTCTTGGTAAATTGGCCTAAGCTGGCAGCATTGTAAGTGGCGGTGATTTTGCCGGTACCATTAGGCATAATGGGTTCTCTTGTATAGTCGGTCGCAGTACAACCACAAGAGCCTTTTACTTCGGTAAGCATCAATGGGGCATCGCCTACGTTGGTGAAAGTGAACTCGATTACCTTCGGATAATTTTGCTTGATTTGGCCTACGTTTACTGCTGTAGTGGACCATTGAAATTTAGCAGTCAATACATCAGTTTTTGCCTGAGGCAAGGTGAATGCCACCAATTGAAAATACGTCAGGGTGATGAAACCCAGTGCTAAGAATGATTTTAGACTTTTCATAGTTTATTAAGATATGATGGATGCTAAGTATTGAATTTGGTTCGATAATACAAAGATAAAAAAGTACACCAAAAAAGTTGCAATCAAGTCAGTTTATGGCTTTAAAACGTTTTTTGTAGGCTAATAGTTTGGCAATGGGTCTTTAAAATTTCTGTTCAATGGGTGCTTATGCGGTTTATCTGTCTTTTAAAACGCGGGGAAGGGCAATCTTGGAGTTTATTTTCACCAAATAAACGGAATTACGGCTTTCCGCTCAGGGGGATAATCCGTAAATTTTGACAAATACCATTGATGGTTGGCAATGGCTCTTGGAAATAAATTGGCAATGGTCCAAAGCGCAAAAGCCAAAGCAGGCAAAGACCAAGCCATCAGCGCAAAGCCTAACCATTCAACCATCTCGCCAAAATAATTGGGACTCGATATCCATCCGTAAAGCCCTCCTTGGGGGATTTTATAGGTGTTTGGATTGTTTTCGCGCAAGCGCAGCAAAATTTCGTCGGACTGGATATTGACAAAAGCCCCCACGATAAATAGACCCATCCCTACTATAAAGCGCCAGTCTGTAAGCCAAGCATCGCTGTAGGGTTCGGCAATATGCCCCCAATAATAACCATTTATAAAACCATTGACTAAGTTGAAGAAAACAGCCATTAGGGCAATGCTCAAGGGCATGCGTTTGCCGTCGGTGCGTAGCCGGAATGGGAAAATAAGGCTTCGGTTGATGTAGTGGAGCACCCAAAGCCCAACCAACACCCAAACCACTTTAGATTTGGGTTGGCTTCCTGTCAAGAAGAAAAACAACAATGTAAGCGGGGAAATCACCTCCATCAGTATCCAGCCCAAGCGGTTGTCGATGGTGATGCCCCAACCTGTGCGCTGGTGTCGTCCATAAGGCGCTGTGATGCTAAAAAGGGATAAAAAAGTGAGGCAGGCTATTCCGATCCAGATCCATACAAACAAAGTAAACGAACTCATTGGAGCAGTAAAGTCAGGAGAGGTAATCGACATATCAGGATTGGGTTAAAGATTTGCGACTAAGGTATTTGGCATCGGCGTAAAAAGTGCCAAATGGCAACAGGGAAGCTACAAAAAGCCCAATACCAAACAAAATAGACCATTCTTGGTCGATGATTACGCTAATCAGCAAAAACACATAGGCAACAAACAATATGCCGTGTGCCATTCCTACAATTTGCACCATTGCAGGCAGGTTGAGGGCATATTTCAATGGCATGGCCACAAATAGCAAAAGGATGTATGAAATACCTTCTAAAAAGGCAATCAGCCGAAACCGGCCCAAGGTGGAAAATAGAAATTGCATATCGATAAAAAGATATTTTAACCAATAGAAACCGGCTGGTGGCTAAATTGTTGAAGGGTGTACAGGGTAGTTTGTAGTTGGGCATCATCAAAATCCAAATGGGTTACCAACCTCACGGCGGCTTTGTCGATGGCGCTTGCCAAGATGCCCTGCTGCTTGAGGTATGCCAAGAGGGCTTGCGTTTGTTCGGCGTCGTGAAGATGAAAAATGACAATGTTGGTAGGACAAGGGAAAACAGTTTTTACCCAAGGCAAGGTTTGCAAGGCTTGTGCCAAAGCTTGCGCCCTGCGGTGGTCTTCAGCCAAGCGATCTATGTGGTTTTCTAAGGCAAATAGTCCGGCGGCGGCCAGCATACCGGCTTGGCGCATAGCGCCCCCCAATACTTTGCGGATGCGTTTGGCTTTGTGTATATCGGCAGCGTTGCCCAACAAAACAGAGCCGATGGGGCAACCCAACCCTTTAGAAAGGCATACTGAAATGGTATCGAACACCTGGCCATAGTTGCGGGCTTGTTCGTGGTTGGCTATCAAGGCATTGAAAATGCGCGCCCCGTCTAAGTGGTATTTAAGATTTTTTTCACGGCATACGGCTGCAATAGCTTCTATTTCGGCCAACGAGTAACAACTGCCGCCGCCCCGGTTGGCGGTGTTTTCTACCCCTACCAAGGTGGTAGCCGGGTAGTGAATATTATCGGGGTTGATATGTTCGGCTACTTGTTGGGCAGTGATTTTGCCAAATTCGCCGGGAAGGAGTTTGACCGATACTTGCGAGTTGAAAGCAATGCCACCTGCTTCGTATTTGTGTATGTGGGCTTCCCAGTGGCAGATTACCTCGTCTTGTGGCTGGGTGTGCAATTTGATGGCTATTTGGTTGGTCATTGTGCCTGAGGGGCAAAACAAACCGGCTTCCATCCCAAACATAGCTGCCAGCTCGGCTTGCAATCGGTTTACGGTGGGGTCTTCGTCATATACGTCGTCGCCGGTGGGTGCAAGGAGCATAGCTTGGCGCATAGCCTCGGTGGGCTGGGTTACGGTATCGCTGCGGAGGTCGATCCAAGTTTGTGTCATAAGGGCAAATTATTTATAAGTAGGCTTGAATTTTAGTCAAATCATCGGGTGTGTCGATGGCCAAGGTATCGGTTTGGCTGATGGCAATCTTGATGGTAAAGCGTTCGAGCCATCGGATTTGCTCTAAGCTTTCGGCCAGTTCTAAGGGTGTTGGCGGCATAGCCGCAGCTTCGATGAGTATCGGCATTTGAAAGCCGTAAATGCCCAAGTGTTTGAAATAGGGTTGTAGCTCGAACCACTTGCCTTTGGGCTGGTTGTGCAAATAAGGAATAGGGCTACGGCTGAAATAAATAGCTTCCATTGCTTGGCTAAACACGACTTTGGCTTCTTTTTCATCAAAGATTTGTGCAGGCACTTCGATTTGCTTTACCAAGGTCGCAATTTGGGTTTGAGGATCGTCGAACAAAGTTGCAATCAAGTCGATTTGTGCCGGGTCGATAAAAGGCTCATCACCTTGGATATTGATAGCCACTTGGAAATCGTGCTGCATTTTTTCGGCTACTTCCGCACAGCGGGTTGTGCCGTTCAGGTGGTCGGCGCGGGTGAGTACGACTTGCCCCCCAAAGGATTCGACGTGCGAAGCAATGCGTTGATCATCGGTAGCCACTACCACGGCATCGACTTTTTGGGCTTTGAGGGCTTGCTCATACACCCGCTGAATCATAGATTTTCCGCCGATGTCGATCAAGGCTTTGCCCGGCAATCTGGAAGAATTATACCTGGCAGGAATCACCCCGAGTATTTTTGGCATAGTTTTGTCTGCAAATAATTATATAATTTACAAAAATACAATTCTTCTTTACACTTCGGTATGCCTCCACCCTGCAAAGCTTGAAAACTTGTTTGGAGCACACCCACCCCCTAAAAACAACACCTTATGGATAGCAAACCTCAATGAATGTGAACGAATCGATTAGAACTGCTCTATGCCTAAAATTTTGGTGATTGAAGAAAATACCATTGATAAAAACTGGATTGAAGACAGCCTCAAAGCGGCCAACTTTGAAGTATTGATGGCCGATGATGGACAGGAGGGACTGCAAATGGCTTATCATCATCGTCCAGACCTGATTTTGTGCGATTGGCAAATGGGGCATTGGGACGGATACAAATTTCAAAACTTAGTAAAAGCCAATAAGCGGACTGTACATATTCCATTTGTTTTTTTGGCTTCGCCCCAAGATTTGGCACAATTTGCGCACTATTACCAACAGCCCAGCTCAACCCAGGTTCAAAGTCCTGTGCAATATGTGCTCAAACCATTAGAAAAAGATAGGTTAATTCAAGAAATCCAAATGAGCCTCGACCGACAGCAAGATTTGCAAAAGAAAATAGCCCAAAAACTATCGGCCATTCGTGTAAACCTGACCAACCGGCAAGCTTCGCACGAAGTAAATACACCCTTGAGTGGGATTATTTTGAGCACCGATTTTTTGATGAAACACTATGAAAATTGCTCTGCCGACCAAATTCAAAATTTACTGAAAGACATCAATTCATCGGCCAAACGTCTGCACCATACATTGCAAAACCATACGCTCTACCAGTTGCTTCAAACTTTGCCCTACGACGAAGAGGTAAGGGAATATTATAGCCAAGGGTTTACTCTTCAAGGGAAAGAGGTAATCAAGCAAGTGCTGCAACAAGCTGCCGAGGACTACGACCGCAAAGTTGATTTGGACAGGCAAATTGAAGATGTTTGCCTCAAGATTTCGGAGGACAACCTCCGGAAAGTTATCAGAGAGCTGGCCGATAATGCGTTCCGCTATTCGCAACCCGGGAATTTGGTGGCTGTCAAAGGCGCATTGCTCGATACAAATACTTATGAGTTGGTATTTGAAAACCAAACAGATGAACAAGTTTTTGCTTTGTTAGACTCGCTTTCGTTTACATCGCCTTGCCAAGGATTAGGATTGGTCATCGTTCACCAGTTGGTGTCGCTTAACGAAGGCCATTTGCAACTCAAGGCTACTGCGACTGATAAGCTTCAGGTAGTGGTACACCTAAAAACTTGTTTGGCTGAATAATTTTGCAAGTTTGTTAGCTCGGCCTAACCCAACGAATTTTATGACTGGGTAGGTGGATTCATCCCTTCTATTTCAGAAAAGTCGGTCGCTAACGGATTTTGTAGGTCAAAACTGCGGATAATTTTTTCAGCTTCGTTCTTACGGATGATGTTGTAGATCAACATCGTAGATAGCACTACAATCACGATGCTAAAAATCACTATAATTTGCGTAACATTAGCAGATTGTACCTGTTTTTCAAGATTTTTGATGCGCTTATATTTGGCTAAAATACGCGAATTATTCAGTTTGGCATTCCCCATTTTCGATTTTATTGTTTCAGCTATTTGAAAAGCTTCTAAAGCAGCTTCATCTTCGTTGAGATAGCTGTGCAATTCGCCTTTGATGTCATATAAATCGGCAGCTTTGGCTGAGTCGCCTACGGCCAAACGGTTGTCGATGGCAGGTTTAAAGTATTCTAACGCTTTCCTATAATTTTCTTGGGGATTTTCGGTGGGGGCTTTGTAATAAAAAGTGCCTAATGTTTCGTTTAGTTCGGCAATAAAGCGCAATTCTTTCTTGTCAACTTGGGTGCTGGATCGCTTGGCTTTCACGCCTTCGCGGTAGATTTTAAGGGCTTGTTTGGTGTTTTCGATCGATTGTTCCAACCCTTTTACCTTGTCGAATTTACCAATATAAAACAAAGCTTCTGCCAAGCCTTTTTGGTATTGTATTTTTTCAGCGATTTGGTAGGCTTTTTGGGCATAAAGGGTTGCCAACCCTTCGTTGTCATCGGCAGTAACGGCTGCCAAAGCGTTGTAAGTGTCGACCCGCAAAGTATCTGATTTTACATAACCTAATACCCGTTTCAAGCTATCGATTTTAATACATTGTGCTTGTGCGGGTAGGGTTATCCAAACAAACAGAACAACTGTAGTAAATACCCATTTGGTTGAGTGAATCAGTGCCATATTGCAAATATAAGAATTTTAAGAACGGATTTTCAAAACGCAATGCGAACTACCAATACATCGTCAGTTTGTGGCTCTTGATGCCGCCAATCGGTTAGTTGTTTTTGCCAAGCTGCTATGCAATTGGGTTGTGCGTGGGTTTGGAGTAGTATCTCGCGAAAGCGCTTGATGGTCAGCTTCCCTTCAGCACCAAATTGGTCGGCATAGCCATCGGTAAAGCAAAACCAAGTGTCGCCGGGGTGAAACGGAAGTGCGTGTTCTGTAAAGGTTTTATGGGCATATTGGCTGCTGCCGATGGGGAATTTATCGCCTTTGTGTTCAATCAATTGGGTATCGCCGGCAGGCAAACACCACAAGGGGCGCTTGGCTCCGGTCCAGAGGGCTTGTCTGGTTGCAAAGTTGAGGCTCAATAGGCTAATGTCCATCCCGTCGTTGATATCTTCGTGGACAATGCCTTGTTGTTGTAGGGTTTTGCGCAATCGATTATCTAACTCGGTGAGCACCGCTGCGGGTGCAGTAATATTATCCACGTTGACGATTTGCTCTAATAAATTGATGCCAATTACGGTCATAAATGCTCCGGGGACACCGTGGCCAGTACAATCGGTTACAGCCAACAAAATTTGATTGCCCTGCTGGCTGCACCAGTAAAAATCGCCTGAAACAATATCTTTAGGTTCATACAATAGCTGTGCTTGAGGCAATAAGGTTCTCAATTTTTGCTCGGAGGGCAGCAAAGCGGTTTGGATGCGGCGGGCGTAGTTGATGGATGATAAAATTTCATTATGCTGAAATTCTACCATTGAAAGGGTGCTGACTAATTTCTCGTTGGTTTGCTGGATTTCTTCGTTGATTTGTTTGATTTCTTCATTGGCTTCGCGCAAAGCGGCAGTCCCTTCGTTTACTTTCTGCTCTAATTCGCGGTTTACTTGGGTTTGTAATGCTTTGTTGGCTTCGAGTTGTTCGATGAGGTCGGCCTGCGCTTTTTGTTTTTCTTGTTCGATTTGTTTGCTGCGGAAACCTAACCCAAAAGAAAAGACAATAATTTGTGCAATAAGACCTATTTGGAAGTAAGAAAATTGCGAACCACCCAGTGCAAAATAAGCCTGTATTTCTACTAAAGTTAATAAAATAGAAAATCCTCCCCCAATGAATAATAAGATACTCCCTACAGATAAATATAGGTTGATCTGACCATCAAGCTGTCTTTTACTCGTAAAATATGAAATAACTATTCCTACGCATATATCTACTGCAATTGTAAAATATAGGATAAGACTGGTTAGGTTAAATTCCAACCGACCAATAGCACACGCAGCCAAGACCAATGGTATCCACAATATACGGGTATAAATATAAATGCGTAACCACTTATCAAGTTTAGGATAAACTTTTTTTATCCGCAGGAAATGTCTGACAAAACTGAAATACCACAAAGCAACAGTCCCTAATAAGCCAAAATAAAAATATTGATGCTTAAATAGCCACCCCCCAAAATTAGACTCAGGAGGAATGACAATGAAGAGCAAAATCAAAATGGAATTAAAAATGTAGCCTGTGTAGTAGAAGTAGGATTTGTCGCGGGTAGCAATAAGTAAAAGTAAATGATAAAGAAACATCATCCACAAA
>DMHB01000241.1 GCA_003449595.1 Microscillaceae bacterium
ACGGAAAAAGGGAAACATCCCCCTTTGGTCGTAGTAATAGAGTATCAATCCTCCTCATCCAAATCATCTACCAAGTTACAAGCATCGTCGGTCAGGACGATTTTCCTTTTGCCGTCCTTTTCAAAAATATGGCGGTAGAATATCTTTTCACTTGCAAACACGAAAACCTGTTCTTGTGCCACAATTTTAGCGCCCGCCGATTGTTTGGCCGCTTTTCCTTGGCAATCCTGATTGAAAGCACCGCCACCTTGCCCTACCATTACTCGTCTGATTTTTGTACCGTTTTGGGCAATTACCAACCGTACATTGAAATTGGCATCGGTAAAAAAGGCAAAATAATGCACCTGCCCATTTTTGGTGGTGCGCATTTCCCATTTTTTGGGTGTGCTTGCCGACTCTGTTTCATACGCTTCGCGCACAGTGTTTGGCACCTCGTTGGCAGCCACAGGCTTATTTTGTTGGGCAAATACGTGGGTGTTAAGCCAAACCGATCCCACAAGGAGAAACAATGATGAATAGGGGTTTTTCATACAATCCGAAATTATTGGTGTAAGTTGGTTGGGAGCGAATTTACACAAGAAAACTGAAAGCAAAAACTCCTCAAAAGCAGGTTTTATTCGGTTACGCTGCTGTCTTCAATTTGCAGCTGGCGCTCGTACAAATCTTTGTAAAAACCCTCTTGGTTGATGAGCGACTCGTGCGACCCTTGTTGGATGACGCGCCCTTCGTCTAATACCAAGATGTGGTCAGCCAATTTGGCCGACGACACACGATGGGAAATGATAATCGAAGTACGCTTTTCCATAATGCGCTGCAAAGCATTTAAAATGGCGTTTTCCGTTTTGGTATCGACCGCGGAAAGCGAATCGTCCAAAATCAAAATTTTAGGTTCGCGCACAATGGCACGAGCAATCGAAACGCGCTGTTTTTGTCCTCCCGAAAGGGTAATACCTCGTTCGCCTATTTTGGTATCAAAGCCTTCTGTAAAGTGCATTACATTTTCGTACAAATCGGCATCGCGGGCAGCTTGCAGCATTTTTTCTTCGCTGGGTTGCGCCAAGCCAAAATTGATGTTGTTGCGGATGGTGTCCGAAAACAAAAACACATCTTGCGGCACATAGCCCATTTGCCCACGCAAAAACCCAATATGGTAAGCCTGAATGGGGCGGTTGTCTATCAAAATTTCTCCTTGGGTAGCATCATACATCCGGCAAATCAGGTTGGCGATGGTGCTTTTGCCGGCGCCGGTGGTGCCTAAAATAGCCAAAGTTTTCCCTTGCGGGATGTTAAAACTAACCTGATGCAGCGCTTCAATGCCAGAGTCGGGAAAAACAAAACTTACATTTTTGAACTCAATTTGGCCATCAATCGGTATTTGAAGATTTTCGGTAGAAACCAAGTCTGTCTGGGTTTGCAAAAACTCGTTGATGCGGGCTTGCGAAGCCTCTGCGCGTTGGGTGATGCTGGTAATCCAACCTAACGAAGTAACCGGCCAAGTTAGCAAGTTGACATAGATGATAAATTCGGCAATGATGCCGGGCGTAATCGTCCCTTCCATCACCTGAATGCCCCCAATATAAACAACCAGCAGCGTACTAAGGCCAATCAAACCCAAAATAAGTGGATAGAAAAAAGCTTCGACAGCTACCAATTTCAAGGCTTGGCTGCGATAGGTTTCGCTTTCTTGTTTGAGTTCTTTTACGGTGTCCTGCTCGCGCGAAAAAGCCTTGAGCACCCGAATACCCGAAAAAGCTTCTTGCACAAACGACGATAGCACAGAAAGCTGCCGTTGAATGGCCTCAGAGCGCGAATTAATGAGGTTGTTGACATAATAAATGCTGATCGAAAGAATGGGCAAGGGGAGGAGTGTCCAAAGCGAAAGCGTAACATCGACCCAAAACATATAGCCAATGACCATCACAAACAGGGTGATCATATTCAAGCCATACATAATAGCAGGCCCTAAGTACATCCGCACTTGGCTTACATCTTCCGAAATGCGCGCCATTAGGTCGCCGGTGTTGTTTTTGCGATAAAAACTAAGGGGCAAACTTTGGTAATGTGCATAAATTTCGTGCTTCATATCATATTCTATCAAGCGTGACATTACGATAAGCGTTTGCCGGACAAAAAACAGGAAAATGCCACGTAAAATAGCCATCAACACGATCAAAACCCCATAAAAAATAACCGCAGAAGTGAAAATCCAATAGATGGTTTGGTCGGCTTCAAAGCCTTTGTATAGAAAATATAAATCGATGTTTTCTTTGATAAGGTCGAAAGCAAACCGTACAATTTGGGCCGGAATAATGCTGAACAGGTTGGAGATAATGATGAATACGGTGCCCCAAATGAGATGACTTTTGTATTTGTATAGGTATTTGTTGAGATAGGCTAAAGCTTGCATAAGCATTGAAGGATTTGGTAGAAAGGCTTCGCAAAAGTAGGGTTTTTTGATAGGATATACTTATTTCAAAAAAAATGCTTAGTTTTGCAGCCTATTTTGAAAAACGCAATCCGTTCTCAATAAGTTTAAACGTCGAAATATATGAAACTCCGCATCGCTAAGAAAATCGCAAAAAACGCTCAAAATACAGACGCCAACAACAAATTGAAGCATTATAAGCATCAAATTGTGAAGGCAGAAAATATTTTGAAAAGATATGCCAACAATCAAAAGAAAAAGGCATCATAATTAGCAAACAACCCAAATATTTTGGTCAAGCGTCTTTCTTAGCAAAAAGGAAGACGCTTTTTTGTATTTCCGCTTTCTACAATTGGCAAATCAGCCTTAAAATATGTATTTTGCATACCACACGCGATTTAGCCAACCAAAATGCACCTCAATGGGTTTGAAAAAAATCATTTCTTTCGTCGTTGTAAGCTATCTGTGTAGTTGCTGGGGGCTTACTCCTTTGGTGGCTCAGCAAAAAAACAAAACCGATAGCCTCCTCAAAAAAGCAGAGAATAGCAATAGCAACCTCGAAAGAATAGACCTTTGGCTGCAAGCGTCCGGACAGCTATCAAGCACCAAAACCGAGAAAGCCTTAGAGTATGCCCAAAAAGCCCTGCAATTGGCGCAACAAATCAAAGCCAAACCTCAAATAGCCGATGCCAATTACCAACTTAGTAAATTGTATTTAAACCATTCGACCTACACGGTTTGGAGCATCAAATATGCCCAAGAGGCTGCCTTGCTTTATGCCGAACTCAACAAGCTGGACTATGCGTTGGCGGCTTACGATTTGCTCGACCAGGGCTACACCAAAGTACAAAACTATGACAAAGCCATTGAGTCGGTGATGAAGGCAATGGCCATATATGAAAAACAAAAAGAGCAAAACGCTATCGCCGAAACCTATGCGCGTTTGGGTTTTTTAAACCGCAAAAAAGCCAATTATGTCCGAGCGCTTGAATGCCTACTCAAATCATTGGAAATTTGGGAAAACCTCAAAAACAAGCAAAAAACTGCCTATATTTTCGATCAAATTGCCCTGCTATACGAAGATCAAAACAATTTTACCAAATCGCTCAACTTTTACAGCAAGTCGCTTGAGCTGCACCAACAACTCAAAGACAGGTATAAAATCGCCCAGATTTCAAAATTCATAGCGCAGAACTACGAAAACCTACGCGACTACAACAAGGCGCTGACTTAAAATTTGAATGCGCTGCGTATTTTTCAGGAATTGGATGCTAAAGTAGAAACAGCAGCAGTATTCAACAATTTAGGGTCGATTTATTATAGCCAAAACTACTTGGACAAGGCCATGGAATACCTTAATTTAGCTAATAACTTGATTGATGAAA
>DMHB01000227.1 GCA_003449595.1 Microscillaceae bacterium
TGTGCTCTTCCGATCTACTTAATTTATTTTTAAACCTATTTTAAAGTATATTATAAGCCTAATTACTTTATTTTCTTTCAAAAGTAATTCTGAATTGAAAGTAAAAAGGTACAGAGTATTTTGTTATGTAGGTTAAGCGGTAGCAATAACTTAGGTACTATGGGGAGGTGGTTTTTCATCTACCCTTTCTGCCCAACGATGAAATACCTTCCTTCGCACGGGATGGCAAAACAGATAATTTGTTTTATAGCCCAAAGGCCACCAACTTTGCACTATGGCTTTGCTCGAATTGTCTGTGGTGCAGTTTAAAAATTATGCCGAAAGTCGGTTTCAATTCGATAGTGGCATCAATTGTATTGTAGGCGACAATGGCAGCGGCAAAACCAACTTGTTGGATGCGATTTACTATTTGGCTATGACCAAAAGCGCTTTTCAGGCGGTCGATCAGCAAAATATCCGCCAAAGCGATGATTTTTTTAGGTTGGAGGGTGTTTTCGAGCACGAGGCGCAGCCTTTCAAAATTTATTGTGCACTCCAAACCGGCCAAAAGAAGATTTTCAAAGTAGAAAACAAACCCGTAGAGCGTCTCAGCGAACATATTGGGCGGGTGCCGTTGGTATTGGTCAAGCCTGACGACAGCTACCAGCTCAACGAGGGCAGCGAGCAGCGGCGCGCCTTTTTCGACCACGTGATGTCGCAAATATCGCAGCCTTACCTCAATAGCCTGCTGCGCTACAACCACGCCCTGAAGCAGCGCAACCAGTTGCTGAAACAGTTTGCCGAAAAACACTGGGTAGATCACGATTTGCTGACGGTTTATGACCAAGTATTGCTGACCGAAGGCCACAGCATCGCGCAAGCGCGCAGCGAATTTATGCAGACATTTGAGCCGGTTTTTGTGCAGTTTTATCGCAACATAGCCGACAAGCAAGAACCCATTAGCCTGACCTATGCCTCTCATTT
Organism: Microscillaceae bacterium; assembly: GCA_003449595.1. GTDB lineage: Bacteria > Bacteroidota > Bacteroidia > Cytophagales > Microscillaceae > UBA8158. The sequence continues at coordinate 964 of DMHB01000227.1, forward strand.
TGCCGATCCCGAGTTTGCCACGGCCTTCAAAGCGGCACGCCCTAAGGATTTGGCAATGGCACGCACCACCCAAGGCATCCACAAAGATGATTTTGGCTTTGCCTTGCAGGGTTTGCCCCTGAAAAAATTTGGCTCGCAGGGGCAGCAGAAATCGTTTGCCATCGCCCTGAAATTGGCTCAGTTTGAAGTATTGCGCCAAGCCAAAGGCGAAAAACCCTTGTTGTTGTTAGATGATATTTTCGACAAGCTCGACGACAAGCGCATCGCCAAGCTGATGGAAATGATGGCTTCGGGTACTTTTGGGCAAGTATGGATGACCGATGCACGGCCCGAACGCAGCCATAAGTTACTGAAAAAGGTAACGGCCTCGAAGCGGTTTTTTTATATCCGGCAAGGTGCTTGCGAGCAGGTAGAGCAAGGGTAGTTGCGCCAAACCAAGAAAGTACCTATATTCACTTGTCTTAATCTTCTCAATACAACTGTTTTATGCACAAATCTTTTGGGGGACTTTGTACACTTTTTTTCTGCCAAGTTGTTGTGCTATTTGCCCAGCCACCCAACGAGGCTGTTTTGGAGGTGTACAATGACCAGCAAATTGTGCTTCCGGGCAAATATTTGTATGTGCTCGAAGATACCTCGCGCAAGCTGACACTAACGGATATACGCCAACCCGCGTGGCAGGCGAAGTTTGTGCGCCACACCCGAGATTATTCGTCGAAACCGGCTAACCCTTATGCCTATTGGGTGAAATTGACCGTGAAAAACCATACGGCTGCCGAGCTTTGGCTCAGCAACGAAAATACTTTTGTGCATTATATCGACTACTATGTGGTATTTCCAACTACTGATGGGCGCGCGGTGCTTCATCCGCAAAGTTATCATACTGGCGCATTACGCCCTGATAGTACCAAAGCCTACAAGCATAGCTATAACTACTGGTTTCCGTTGTGGATTACAAAAGGACAAACCTGTACTGTGTATATCAGGATGCAAGGAGGCAATGTAACCACTTTTAGAACCCACTTGGGCACCATACACGATTTGCTGCTGATCAAAACCAAGTCAAACTATACCATTATTGGTCTGGTGGCTATTATCCTGATTTCGATTGGCTATAACCTATTTCTTTCTTTTGCCACCCGCGACAAAGTATATGTCATTTATTGTTTGTATCTGTTTAGCGGCTTAATAGTGGTGCCCTACATCATGGGCTTTCAGTATGTGGTTGACTTGTTTCCGCCAGATTGGAAGAAACCTATCAACTTGTATTTTTTTGCTTGGACAAATATTTTCTATGCAGTCGTCATGTATTTTTCGATAGTTTTTTTAAAACTGCGGCAAAGGCTTCCCTATTTTTATTACTATTTGTGTGGCCAGATTGGCTTTATGATGGGGGTTGTCCCCCTCTTGCATATCATACCTGTGCTGCCTTTTCACCAAATGTCGGCCTTGTTTCAAGCCAACATTTCGCTGGTGTATCTTTCGTTGCTACTGATGGCTTTGTATTTGTGGATAAAGCAAAATGACTATGTAGCTTTCATTTATATGATGGCTTGGGTGTGGATTATCTTGTTCACTTTCTTGTATTTGTTGTATGTCAACGGCGTATTGCCCTACAACTACTTTACCTACCACGCCCCTGTGTGGGGCATAAGTCTTGAGATTTTATTCTTCTCGTTGGCCATCGGGTATCGCATCAAACAGATGCGGGTCGAAAATTTTCACTTGATAACCGAACAAAACACCCTCTTAGAGCGCAGGGTGGAGGAAAGAACCGAAGCCATCAACTTGGCAAATCAAGCCTTGCAGTCGCTCAATTATACCAAGGGGCGTTTGTTGGCCATCATTGGCCACGATTTGCGCAGTCCGCTCAATGCCATTTTGGGGTTGCTGGGGTTGTTACAAGACAAGCATATCAGCCTTGACGAATTTTGGCAATACTCAAGCAAACTCAAATTGGGGGTCGAAAACCTAAACCTTACCCTCGATAACCTATTGCTATGGGCACACAGCCAAATGGATGGACAGCATACCTTGCCTGAGCAGTTTGAAGTTGCACCGGCAGCGCAAGAAGCCATTGATTTGCTGCACCAGGTAGCCGCCGACAAACAAATTGAGGTAGTCAATGCGCTTGATCCAAATCAGCAAGCCTTTGCCGACCCCGAACAAATCAGGCTAATCTTACGAAACTTGCTCAACAATGCACTCAAATTTACCCCTGAGGGAGGTAAAGTTTTATTTGCGCAAGCGAATCCTTCGCCTGAGTGGCTTCAGGTGCGCGTAAGCGATACCGGGATAGGGATGTCGGCAGAAACACAAACCCATTTATTCGACCAAAGCACCCAAAGCACCCGCGGCACGGCCAACGAAAAAGGCACCGGCTTGGGGCTATTGCTTTGCAAAGATTTTGTAGAGAAAAACGGAGGCCGTATCTGGGTAGAAAGCCAGCCCGAGCAAGGCAGCACGTTTTATTTTACCTTGCCTGTAAGTGCCAATCCTGAAAATTCTATATAACAAGCAATGAAAGCAGCCATCGATAAAATAGCTTATAACCAAATATTAGATCAGGCCATTACACAAATACGTGAAGCGCGTATTTGGATTGCCCAACAAATCAACCGATCTTCCAATACCATTTATTGGAATTTAGGGAAATGGCTTTTTGAAAAGAAATTAGAAGAAGCACACGGTAGCAGTATTGTAAAACAGTTATCGATTGATCTAAGGAACGAATTTCCTGATATGGGGCTATCGCCTCGCAATCTTTGGAATATGAAGCGGTTTTACCAGCGTTATCATCAGGCAGATACAAAACTGCAACAGAGCGTTGCAGTTTTGCCTTGGCGGCATAACTTGTTACTCTTACAAAAAGTAAAAGAAGATGTAGAAGTAGCTTTTTACAAGATCAACACCCCCACACTCCAAAATATTTTAACTCATACAGCTTTCGCTTGCCACCGAAGCACAAACCCTTTGCTGTGTAGGTTTTCGATGGCAATGTCGTAGGCCGAGTCTTGGCTTAAACTTTTGCGAAGTTTGGTGATAAACACATTCATACTTTGCTTGGTGAAATAATCGTCATTTTTCCAAATTTTGAGCAAAGCCTCTTCGTGGGTTAGCACCTCGCCTTGTTTTTCGCAGAGCAAACGCAGCAATTCGGCCTCTTTGGGGCTTAGTTTTTGGGTTTGTTCGCCCAAGCGCAAAAGGCGTTTTTCAGCATCGAACGCATAGCTGCCAATGCTAAATT
>DMHB01000094.1 GCA_003449595.1 Microscillaceae bacterium
CGTTATCGTGCAAACGCAAATCACGTCGGAACCAAAATATTGTAATTTTTTGCATAAATATTTCCTTGGTTTTTGGGAGGCTAACCGATCGCGCAAGCAGAATGTTTGTACGTTAAACAGAATGCCAAAGAATGCTTAACTTTACTCAGACAACATAATTACAATACATTTATAAATCAATACAACAATCTTATGCACAACAACTCATCTTATTTCTTTACTGAAGAACATCAACTGTTTAGAGAGGGGCTTCGCCGGTTTTTGGAAAAAGAAGTCGTCCCGCATATCGATACTTGGGAGAAAGAAGGCAGGATTCCGAAAGAGATTTGGAAGAAAATGGGTGCTCAAGGCTATTTTGGCTTGCATTTTTCGGAGGCATATGGAGGTTCTGAGGCCGATTTTTGGTATTCGGTTGTCTTTTTAGAAGAATTGGCTCGATGCTATTCGGGAGGCTTTGCCATAGCACCTACCGCACACCTGTATATGGCTTCGGCTTATTTGGCCAATGTGGGGAGCGAATTTTTGAAGCAAAAATACTTGACCAAAGCCATCGCCGGCGAATGGATTGCTTCAATTGCCATCACCGAACCTTCTGCGGGTTCAGATGTGGCCAATATTCGTACAACAGCACGCCGTGAAGGAGATTTTTACATTGTAAACGGTTCGAAAATATTTATTACCAATGCCGTCTATGGCGATTTTCTAATTACCGTAGTAAAAACCAATCCGGAAAAAGGCACTGCCGGGGTGAGCCTCTTGGTCATCGACCGCCACGCCGAAGGAGTTTCTGCCAACAAGCTGAACAAATTGGGATGGCACGCTTCAGACACCGCCGAGCTTTATTTCGACAATGTAAAAGTGCCGGTCGAAAACCTGATTGGGGAAGAAGGCAAGGGTTTTTACTACCTGATGGGTGGCCTGCAATTGGAGCGTCTGGTGGGTGCAGTGGGTGCAGTAGCCGGCGCAGAGTTTGCTTTGCAACATACACTTCAGTATATGTCGGAGCGAGAAGCCTTTGGGCGAAAAATTAACCAGTTTCAAGTGCTGCGCCACCGCATCGCCGATTTGGCTTCGCAAATCGAGGCAACCAAATATTTTATTTACCACGTTTGCCGTTTGCACAACGACAAGCAATATGCCGTGAAAGAAGCCTCTATGGCTAAATTATTGGCCACCGAACTCTCTGATAAGACGATGTACCAATGTTTGCAAATGTTTGGCGGCTATGGGTATATCGAGGACTATAAAATTGCACGAATGTTCCGCGATTCGCGCATTGGCACCATTGGCGGGGGAACATCAGAAATTATGCGCGAAATCATCGCCAAGATGGTAGTTGATGATGTACAATACCAAAGTGCGATGGGACATAGTGGCGACTCGGCAGCTGCCAACCCATCAAATGAAAAAGCCTCGCTACAAGACTTAACCCAGCTCATTGGCAACAAATTGGCAGGCAATAGCAAGAAAATAGGCAATACCATTAAGTTTGTTTTCGGCGAGCAAGGGGTGCTGTTTTTGGATGGATTGAACAATACGGTTTCAAACGACGATTTGCAGGCCGATTGTACTGTAAAAATCGATTTGTCCGATTTCAAAGCATTGATGGGTGGCAAACTCAATCCAATGAATGCGATGATGAGCGGCAAGCTACAAATAGATGGTGATATGAGTGTAGCAATGAAGTTACAGACCGTATTTAACTAAAGTGGAAAGGCATCTTTTGTTCCTTCAACTTGCTATGGTTTCGACATAGCAAGTTTTTTTATGCCCAAAAGTTAAGCCTGCTTTGTGTATTGCGGGTCAGTACTAAATAACTCAGGAAATTTGGGCGTAATTGTTTGGTAGAAAGCCATAATTTCTTGCATATCTGCCTCCAAATTGCCTGAAGGGTAAATGAGTTTCCCTACACCAGCTGTTTTGGTTTTATAATCTACATAGCCCAAGCCAATCGGGACACCGGCTTCGATGGCCATCGCATAAAAGCCTGTTTTCCAAGTAGTTACTTTTTTGCGGGTGCCTTCAGGCGTAATAATGAGCACAATTTCGGGATAAAGATTAAACAAGCGCACCATTTCATCGAATTTGCCTGTTTTTTCCTTTTTTTTACGGTCTATAGGAATGGTAATAGAGCCAAAAAAAAGGCTGAAAGGAAACCGAGTCCACTCCTTTTTTATTGTGAATTTGATGTCTATACGTAGTTTGGCAAAGCCGGCTATCATATAAAACATATCCCAGTTGCTGGTATGAGGTGCTGCCAACATCACGCAGCGTTTTAGATTTTGGGGCAAATTGGAGTCGATTTTCCAGCCGTGCAGCTTAAAAATCAATAAGCTCAACCATTTCAGCATAAAGTATGGAGTGTGTTTAGGAGATAGAGTACAAACATCGAACTACGGTAAATGAATTGAAAGGGTAGGTAACAAACAAACAAAAAGATTTCGCAAAAAGTAAACTTAAAAACATCTTTTTATAAATGAAACACACCAAAAAAACCGATTTACCTTCAAAAACTTGTCCGGTTTGCAAGCGGCCTTTTGTGTGGCGCAAGAAATGGAAATGTTGCTGGGATGAGGTAAAATATTGTAGTGAAAGATGCAGACGCAGCAAGGTTGCCCCCCTCTAACTTAGATTATTGGCTATCCAAGATGACTTCTTTGTATTTTTTGATAAAATCATACACTGTGGTCTTTACTTCCATCAAAGTGCTTTTTTTGATGGAGCTACACTGATAGACAAAAGGTTGGT
>DMHB01000015.1 GCA_003449595.1 Microscillaceae bacterium
TCCTTAAACCCATTGCATTGTGCGGCTACCCAACTCCAATACTTCTCAGAAAAATTCTTTACTGTCGTTTTTTAGACAGCCTAAGATAGCCTTGCAGTTGCTTTTTTGGGTGCTAATGATTGAATTCCCTGCCGAAGCCATATTGGTTTACATCAGTTATACCAATGCACAAAAAACCCTGCAATCTGAAATTTTAACCAAGCTCGAAGCCGTTTCTGAAAGGCAAACCCTGCAAATCGAAAAATATATACAACAAGAGTTAGACAACCTGAGCATTTTGTCGCAGGTAAACGATGTGGTCGAAAAATCGACCGGTGCCATCAATGAAATAGGTAAAACTACCGAAAAAACCAAGCTTACGCAAACAAACCAAGCCACCCAAGATTTTTTTACAAAATATAAGTCCTTGTTTGGCTTTTCAGAAATAACGGTGGTTTCGCCAGATTTCAAAATCGCTTTTTCGACCGATAGTTTGCTCCCGGTCGGTGCCTCACTCAGAACGCCCAAAAAAGGCTATGAAAATATCTTCAAAGCAGCTGAAAGGGCTTCTATCTTGTTGCAAACTGACTTTTCCGATTTTGTAGATATTCCCCAAAAATCAGGCTTTTCTTTGTACGGTGCTGCTCCTTTGCGGAACAATGGAGGTAGGTTCATCGGTGTTATTTTGGTTGAGATCAAACAAACATCCATTGCCGAAATACTCAATGATTATACGGGCTTAGGCGAAACCGGCGAAAGTGTGTTGGTATTCCGCAAAAATGCCGAGGTTTTCTTTGCCACCCATTCGCGCTTCAAATCTCAAACCAAAAAATCTATTCCTTTTCTAAAGTCTGAAACGCCGACGGCTATTTATGAAGCCTTGCAAGGAAATCGCAATACGGTGATAGCCAAAGACCATTTGGGCAATGATGCCATTACGTTCTACTCATACATCCCTCCGCTACGTAGCGGTATTTTGGTAAAAATCAATACTGCTGAGGCTTACGCACCAATCCACAATTTGCGCAATATTTTTATCACCATCATCAGCATTACTTTGGTCATCGTGGTATTGGTAGCCATCCGGTTGGCCGATAGCTTTACCAAACCCCTCCGAGCACTTACGCGGGTAGTACACCGGTTGGCCGAAGGCGATCTTTCGCAGCGAAGCGACATCCAGTTGAAAAACGAAATTGGTGTTTTGGCGGAAGATTTCAACCTAATGGCTCAAAAACTACAAGATGATCAAATCAAACTAACCGACTATAACCAAAGCCTCGAAGCAAAAGTTGAAGAGCGCACTAAGGAAGTTCAAGAGGCACTGGATGCTATCAAGTCGCAAAATATTCGCCTGAATGAACTCAACGAAGAGCTGGTATCGAGCGAGGAAGAACTCCGCCAAAACGCAGAAGAACTTTCTTCGATTAACGACAATTTGTTCAAAAGCGAACAACGGTTCAAAAAGTTGATAGAAGAAAATGACATTGGTATTTGCATTGTTGACTATGCTACGGTGTTGTACTCGAACCAAGCAGCGCAGAAACTTTTAGGCTATAATGAAGAGCAATTTAAAAAGATTAGCTTGACTGAACTGGTTTCCCCAAAGTTTGCCCCTTTTCTGCAAGTTGAGTTAGATCGTTATTTCTATGGCAAAGCCGACCGCAGCCGCTATGAACTCAAAATCAGAACCCAATACAACTCCAAAATTTGGGTTGATATGTTTTTAGTCCGCATCGACTATGAGGGAAAAAACGCCATCTTGGTGTCGCTCTACGACATCACCAGCCGCCGTCAAGCAGAAAATATGCTTAAAGAAAGCGAACGCACTTTCAGAGCCATCTTCGAAAACATACAAGAAGGCTATATTATGGTGTCGGAGGAAGGCAAAATATTGATGGCCAATCAAAGTTTGGTTGATTTGATGAAATATAGCTCTTTAGATGAAATCTACCAACACAATGCGTTTAACTTCTATGCCGATCCGCACGAGCGCACCCGTTTTCATACCATTTTGTATGAAAAAGAAAAAATCACGGCTTATCCACTGCTTTTCAAACGCAAAGACGGGGAATTGATTTACATAGAATTTGACAAACGCATAGTGCGCGATGAACTGGGACAAGTCAGGTATTTTGAAGGCCTTATCCGAGATGTAACCGAAAAGAAAAAAGCTGAAAATGAGCTGCGGAATGCCTACAACGAAATCAAAGAAAGCCGACGCAACTACGCCTATCTGCTGCGAAACCTAAAGGGGTTGGTTTATCGAATGCGCGTGGACAATACCGAAGGCAAAGCCCGCCAATTGGAGTTTGTTAGCGACGGTGCTTATGAACTTACCGGCTACCGCGCCAAAGATTTTATGGATCAACGGGTTACGTTAGGCGCACTCATCGAAGAAGCCGACCGCAAGCGCGTAAACCAACAAATCCGCAAGGCCATTATAGAAAAAAGTGCCTACGAGCTTACCTACCGTATGCGCACCCACAATAATCAAGTAAAATGGGTATTTGAGAAGGGTGGCGGACTGTATGACGATGGTGTGTTGATTTCACTCCAAGGCTTTATCACGGATATTGACTCGCAGAAAAAAATCGAGGAAGAGCTGATGGTTTCCAGAGAAATGATCAGTAGGCAAAAAGAACGCGTAGAGCGCAACAACGAAGTGTTGATGTTGCTCACCCAAAGCCCTGCCATACAATTGGGCAAGTGGGAGGAAGCAGTCAGTACGTTATTACAAACCCCTGCCGATTATTTAGGCATTGATAGGGTGAGCTTATGGACTTTGCGCGAAGGCGTAGAACCACCTATGTTGGACTGCGTGGCCCATTTCGAAAAACAAAACAACCGAATGGAAATTGGGCAAAGCTATGCTACTTTCGTGATGCCCGATTCATACCTCGAAACCCTGAGCGTCGGCGATAGCATCATAGCCCCTCGCGTCAGCAAAGAACCTTTGTTGGCGGTTTTTCAAACTATCCAAAAATCGGTGTCAGCAATTCACATTCCTTATTTTGGCAGGTTTGGTTTGTCGGGGACAATGGTTTTTGAAAACTTGCAAGAAGAAGTTAATTGGCAAGCCGACGACGTAACTTTTTTAAAATCGTTAACTGATATTTTAACCATTGCCTACAAGTCATACCAACGTGCTTTGGCGGAAGAGGAAGTATTGAAGCAAAAACAAATCATTGAAAAGAAGAACGATGATATAATCGATAGCATCAACTACGCCAGTAGAATTCAGGCAGCTATTTTGCCTCCTCAAGACATCATTGAAACCCTGCTCAAAGACTTTTTTATTCTCTACAAACCACGTGATATTGTAAGTGGCGATTTTTACTGGATTGGCGAAGTAAGCGGTAAAACTGTTGTAGCTGCCGTTGACTGTACCGGACACGGTGTCCCCGGGGCATTTATGAGTATGATTGCTACACAATTATTGTATGAAATTGTAAGTCGCCGCAATGTGATCAATGCTGACGAAATTCTAAACAACTTGCATATCAGCGTGCGCAAGGCACTTAAACAAGAAAGCACCCAAAACCGCGATGGAATGGATGTTTCTTTGGTGGTGTATGATCCTAAGAAACAAGAAATGCAATTTTCGGGAGCAAAAAATCCCATCGTATTTTTTCAAAACCAGACCCTGCATTACATCAAGGGCGATGTATTGCCTATCGGAGGCGAACAACGAGAGGTGCAACGGGTTTTCAAACGCCACTCTTTCAACATCGACACCCAAACAACGATTTATTTGTTCTCCGATGGATTTCAAGACCAATTTGGCG
>DMHB01000267.1 GCA_003449595.1 Microscillaceae bacterium
CTTTCGATTTTATGGAACAAATCTCGCTGCAAGGCAAGACCAATTTCTTCGAAAAGCGGGTGGCCGACTATCAAAAGGCCGGTGTAATGGCTCAAAAAAGTGCCCAGAAATTCACTTTAGACGAAGACTTTTAATGCTGTAAACCCTACAGATTACTGTCTTAAAAAAATCAAAAACATCGACTGAGATATTCCAGCCGGTGTTTTTTTATTTAAACCCCAAATTGCCGCAAGTGGTGATCTAAGTGCTTGTATGTGCCCTTGCCCCATTGCTCGGCGGTTAGACGGCCAAAAAAAGGATGTATGCGGCCTGTCATATCCTTGGTGTCTGCTGTATGAAGTCGATGGATAAGATTTTTCAACTTTTCGCGCTCCATTTCAAAATTACGCTCCTCTTTGACAATAAAATGTGCATCTGTAGGACTCCCAGCTGACAAAGGTTTGTCGCTGGTCAGCATCGAGCGCACCAACGGCCCTAACAAATAACCAAGCCAAGAGCGGGTTGAACGGACATCGCCCAGCGCTACTTGTATGGGCACTTGGCAGTGAGCCAACATTTGAGCCACCGACATTTTGCCCCAAAGACGCGCCGAATGAGGCTGTAGCAGCTCAATCCGCTGCAAAATTTCTTGATAAGGGGTTGGCTCTAAAAGATTCTTCATAACAAAGAAATATTGAAAGAAATTACCATATAATTACTTAAAAATATCAAAAATAAATGATTTATTCGTTAAAATTGAATTGCATAGGGCAGATAGAATGCCGCGCATCAACCTAAATTTATACCATAAGCTTTATCATTTTAAAACAACTTTTCCCTTACAAAAGAATGCGACAACTAACGCTCAAACGTACCAAAACAGAACAAAACATCTACTTGTACTATGTCCGTATTCCGGTATTGGTACGAAACCTAATGTTTGAGTTCTTATCTAACCTCTACCAAGGACTGATTTCGATGGAAGAAAGTCCTTTGGCTTTTTCAGTCATCAAGATTATTGAAAATGATACCTTTTCAAACTTTATTCGCCCCGATAATGCCAAAAATACTTATGTGATTTTGAGTGTGGAAAACAAAGAAGTACTTATTCATTTTCGGTCTTATTGGGAAAACAACGAAACCCTTTACCACGAAGTGAGTATGAACTCAGAGCAAAATTTCAACTATGAAAGCTATGACTTTTATGAGTACCTCTTGGCCAATGCCATTTACCACAGCGAGTTCAAAGGGGCATATATCAACATAGAAGACAACGATTTCCAAAATTTCCACAAGCACGAAATGCCGGAGCGCTCATTTGACGATATTTACTTGCCTGCGGAAATCATCAAAGATTTGAAATCTTATACTACCATTTTTGAGAAACGTAATCGGTTATTACGCTACCTATTTGTGGGGGTACCCGGCTGTGGTAAAACAGAATCACTCATCGTTTTGGCCAATGAATTGAAAAAGAAAGGAGTAACCGTCCTCAAAACTTCGGCTGCGGCTATCAAAAATGCTGTCAAATTTGCCAATATCTTAGCCCCGTCTTTGATAGTGTTAGATGATGTTGATTTAGAACTGGGTAACCGTGAAAACTACTCGCAAACCAATTATCTCAAAGATTTTTTGGATGTGTTGGATGGAGTCGAAAAAATCAATGAAAATGTAGGGATGATTGCCACTACCAATAGTCTTTGGCTGGTCGATACTGCCGCCCAACGGCCTGGAAGATTTAATAATATTCTATTTTTCGGAGAGTTGGAAGAGGAAAATATTATCCGCATCATTCAAAAATCGCTTCGAAGCATTGAAATGGACAACTACAAGGTGCTGTATGAAGCGGAAGTAATTCAAGCCTACGTCGAATATAACTCGACCGGGGCTTATATTTACAATATGACCCAGATGCTGGCCAATCAAATTTATATTGGCGATATAGAACCCAATCCGCGTGCCATTGTGGGCTATATTAGTTATAACAACGAGACCTTGAAAAAAATGAAACGATCGCAGGGAATGGGGGCATATTAAGCCCCCTTTTTCTTTTTTACCGCTTTTTTTCTGCTTTTTGGTTAGATAGCCGAAGAGAAACCGTAGCATAGTAAATACGCCCCGGAATAGTAGGTATCAAGGTAGTATTTGTAAAATCGAACAGGTTATCGATGCCCACTTGTGCGTAAAACATACTGCCCAATTGTTTGGCAAATGCCCAGTTAACCACATAGTAACTGGCCACATACTCACGGGCATCATCTAAAATCAAATTGCCATTTAGATCGCCGAAGCCATATCGGCCACGGTAAATCAGGCGTACATTGGTGTTGAACTGATACCGGTAATTTTCATAGAATATTTTGAAATTGGCCATGTGGCGCGAGCGGTTAAATAGCCCTCCATAGTCGGCCAAGGTCAACCGGCGTGATGCCAAGGTAGCCAAATCACGTGTAAAAAGGCTGCCTTCTGCTATCTGATCTACTACTTGTTGGTCGAAGGCATCTAAAAACTGATAGCCAGCTGAGATCGTGAAGTTTTTAGCAGGCCGAACCGTCAGTTCCGTTTCGATGCCTTGTGTAACAATCCGTGCAATATTCACATAACTAAATACAAATTGACCATTGGTTTTGCGTGCTACTGGCAAGGTTTCGATAAGATCTTGCACCTGATTCCTAAAAAAGTTCACACTGAATTTAAACCAATTGGTAGGTTTTACTTGCACATCTAAATTGAAAGCAGTCGAACTTTCCGGCTTTAAAAGTCCAACCGCAGTCGGATTGACCATTATATCTTGGATAATGCCTTGCCCTTGTAGTTCTTCAATTCTACGAGCCAGTTCTTGTGTGCCAAACACGCTGTAACCTACTGCATTATTACCAAAATTAAGATATAACTGCCTGAAATCAGGCGCCTTAAAGCCCCTGCCTACCGAAGCCCGTAAACGCAGCCACTCCCAAGGTTTATACAAAACAGCCAATTTGGGGCTAAACTGCCCTCCAAAAAGCGAGTTGTAGTCTTGCCGAGCGCCTACAATCACCGACCAACGATCGTTGGGTGTAAACTCATATTGTGCAAAGCCATAAACTGAATGATTGGCTTGTAACCGGTCGTAGCGGGTAGCACTGACGCTTTCGCGGATATAGCCACTACCTGCAACCAAGTGGTGCTTGCCACCAAAATTAGCTTCTACTTGAAGCTCGGGGCGTTGAAAGTTTTGCACAAAAAAAGTGGTTTCTACTTGCTGTCCGGTTGCATTCTGGCGGGTTTGGGTTGCAGTATTATATTGGGTAGCATACAAATGCAAATTCATTTTGACTTTGTCGTTGAACCGATGAACCAAGCGCGGGTTAAAGTTCCAGTCTTGCTCCTGCCCTTGGTTCACAAGTATATCGCCCGAGCCAAACTCTAAGAATTTACTTTCCTGGTCTTGTCTAAAAAGCCTTCCCGAGAAAATAAATTCTGTTTGTGGGCTTAACCGATAGTTCAGTTTACCCTGCAAAGTATAGTTTTGAAAAGGAGAAATCGTAGCACCTACTGTTTCGGGCGAAAGATCGTACCCCGATGTACTATACCGGTTGGCGAAGATCGTTGCCCCGAGTTTTTTATGTGTAAAACTTACATCTCCAGCTATATCGAGCGTATTGTTGCTGCCATACCGCGTCCTCAATTGCCCTTTTATCCCTTCTGAAGGCTGTTCGGTGATGATATTGATAACTCCAGCCAAAGCTTCACTGCCGTAAAGTGAAGAGGAGGGGCCTTTTACAATTTCAATGCGCTTGATGTTGTGTACCGTCAAGCGGGATAGCTCTAAAGTGCCTGCGGTACGCCCGATCAGTGGCTCGCCGTCGATAAGAATGAGGGTGTAATCAGCTGCGAATCCTTGCATTTGTAGTCCTTGGCCGTGTCCGTCGTTTACAATAGCCAACCCGGTTTGTTCTTGCAAAATCTCGTTCAGGCGCAGCGAACCCATTGCCTGAATTTGTTTTTGGTCAATTACCGTAATAGGTATCGGAAGCATTTCAGCATTTTGCGCAGCACGGGTGGCGGTTACTACTGCTTCTTGTAAAGCCAACAAGTCTTCTCTGAGTATAATTTGTAAAAACCCGTTGGATGAGAGCCTTGCCTTCTGCCTTTGATATCCCAAACAAGCTATCTCTACTTCTGTTGAGTCATCGTTTGAGGCTGGCAACGCAAATTCACCTTGTACATTGGTCGTTACCCCCAAGCCCGTTGCAACCTCTCTCAAGGTAGCATTGGCTACCGGGAGCAAGTTTTCGTCCACTACTTGGCCTTTATACACGCGTGCCTCTTGTGCCAAAAGATTTTGTAAAACACCGTTTATAAGAAGACAAACCAACAAGCTGCGAAATGAAATGCTACGCATAATTTGAAACTTTAGAATTGAAGGCTTAAATTTATTAAGACTAATTCTAAATAAGAAATAAAATTAGACATCCCCTCAAATATTTGCCCGCACACACAACGCCATCAAAAAAATACTGAAAAATAATCTTTAAATTTACTTTACCAAAAGCCTTACTAATTTAAACTTTACAATGAAACTATACTTTGGCCTTAAAGTGTGGAAACGTGTTCGTTTGCCAATCTTTATGTTAGCCTTTATCTCTCAGTTGCAAGCCCAAACCAACCACTATTGGTCGCAACAATTCGGGGCGCGCTCTTCATTAATGGCAGGTGCTGTGGTAGCCGGAGGCAAAGACAACAGTGTGATGTATTATAATCCTGCATTATTAGTCAATATCACTCACCCAAGTATTTCGGTAACTGCTAATGCTTACAAATACGACATCATCACCATAAAAAACGGCGCAGGAGACGGCATCGATCTAAATTCAGAGCGACTGAGCCTTTTCCCCCAATTAATTTCGGGGATGCGCTCTTTTAAAGACCATTCCAAATGGCGCTGGGGCTACTCGTTGATGACCCGATTTCAAGCAAACATCAAAACATCTATCCGCAAAGAATTTAGTGGCGATGTTTTGGTAAATAGAGCCGGTTTGGATGAATATATTGGGGAGTTTCGCTACGAAGCCTCTTTGAACGAACTTTGGGGAGGATTGACCTTAGCCCATAAAGTATCAGACAAGTTTTCTGTCGGGCTGACCCAATACATCGCTTACCGCACACAAGGCCACGAACGTGCTAATAACCGCACCACACTTCCCATTATTGATCCTGTTCCTCCCTCTACTACCCCCGGCTACCGTATTTTGAAGGCTGATGACAATGAATTGTTAACATTTACCAACTTCAAGGCCATTTGGAAGTTGGGATTTGCTTTCGATTTCAAGCGATTGAAATTAGGGCTAACCATTACCTCTCCATCGGTCAATATCACCGGCAGTGCAAATGTGCAAAGGGAGATATTGAGAGACAATCTAAACTTATTTTTACCAGGAAATGCTTATAGAAGTTTAGTTGGCACAGGGCAACAAAATGTAAAATCTGTAGAGCACAAAACCCCACTTTCTATCGGGGTTGGGGTAGAATATCACTTTCCTAAAACTATCATCTCGTTTGTAGGCGAATATTTTGCGCCAATCTCCAATTATTTTGTCATCAAACCCGAGCCTGCGGCCTTCATCCGCCCTACCACACTGACTTCCGACCTTTCGGGGTTGCCTAATACATTCAACTTTTTGGCAGTATCCTCTCTTTCTAGAGAGATTTTTAATTTTGGCTTTGGCTTAGAGCAACATCTAACCTCCAAAATCATATTGAATGCTGGTTTTCGTACCGATTTTGACAGCTATGAACGAAGCCAATCGAGAGCTAATCGTGAAAATATCGTGCTTGGCGCTACCTACTGGGATCTCTACCATGTTTCGGCAGGTTTTACGCTCAAGCAAGACAAGAGTGAAGTTACTTTTGGTATCAATTATGCTTTTAGCTCCAACAATAGAAAGGCGGAACAACAAACCAACTTTAGTAACCCTACCGATGCCCAGTTTTTATTAGGTACGATCAACCGAACAGCTTTCCCTGTTATCAATTCTATCAATGTAATTGTTGGTTTTACCCAATACCTCAATTTAATGCGTAAAAAAGACATTCCTGCTAATCAGAAAGACTAAGGAAGGGTAAAGTAATTGATCCACCGACGAATATAGCTCAGCTTGAAATATTGGGCATAAAGTTTTTCTATTGTCGTGTCAGGTTGTAAATCGGGCGGTAAATCATAGTCAGAGGAGGCTAAATGATGCTGATAAGCAAATTTATTTAGCCTACTCATATTGGTTCCCGACCCATCGGTGCCGATGTTGTGTACCTTGGGTACAAGGGGATAAAGACAATACCCACCTTGCTTGAAAACGTGATAAGTCCACCGAATCGCCCAAGAGTTAATCCGCCCCAACTGTTGTTTCTTCAACATCGGCACTACATCTTCGCCTAAGCGTGCAAATTGATTTTGTAATGATTTGCTTTGCAAAAACTTGGCGAAATCTTGCACTTCCCAGTCAATTTTAGCCCATCGATCGGCCCAAGTAGCCCAACCCCAAGACATAGGCCGATGGGTAAGATAAACCCTGTGGGGATAACTTGCCGGAAAACGCAAAGGCGGACTCCAGCCGGTGAGCGAATAAATATCTGCCCTTGGCTGATAGACCTCCAAGGCTTGGTTCATAAACCCTAAAAAATCGGGCGATGTCAAAATATCATCTTCCAACACAATAGCCCTTCCATAAGTGCTAATTACTTGCGTAACCCCTTGGATGATAGCCTGCGCCAATCCTTGGTTAATAGGCTGCGCGATGATATGCACCGCTTTAAATCCTCGAATGGTGGTCAGCCACTGCCTTACTTCCGCCACAGCGGCAGCATCGTGCGCTCCTTTCGCACCATCGGCAAATATCCACAATTCACTTTCGCTTGCCTCGGGGTTGGCTTGCAGACAGGCTACGGTTTGTTGCAAATGAAACAACCGGTTGTAACAAAACAGAACGATGGGGCTAAAAAGCATAAACACGCTGAGGAATGTTCCAACGGACTGTAAGCGCTGTAAATGTTGTATTCTGGTTGAGCGCAGGCAAAGCACTGTTGAGCCTGCGATAAGTCTGTTTGAAATCGACAAACAGGTTGTGTCGCACCTGCCACGAGGCGGTAAAATCAAGAAATAAAATATCAGTTTTCACCCCTTGGCCTATGAAATTGCCATATTCCTGCTGAAAAGTCCGGTAATCTAAAAACACATTCCCACCCCAATTGGTATTGGCAGCGGCATCGTCGCGCCCTTGTTGTGCTACGATGGCCTTGCAAACCAAATTAAGCCTTCCGGTAGGTTGGTAACGAACAATGGCTATCAGTTCATAAAAATTCGCGCCAAGCGGATGCGCCAAGGGCTGGTTATAATTGGTATAAGCCCTAAATGGCGAATTGTGGGTGTAGGTATAAGGCCGTGCAAAGTTGGCCTCAAGCTGAAGGTCTAAGTTGCGTAGGCTAAACACATCGAAATACTTGAATCCAATTTGCCAGGCTTGCTTGTTGCCCCACCAACCACGCTGCGCGCGAATTTCGCCCACGCGCAATTCATCTATAAACAACTGCCCGTAAATGGAGAACCGTTTGGCAAAATTCCAACGAAAATCCATCCCTAAGTTGGCGTTGTCTGGGCTTCCGAGTTGTTGTTCTACCGAGCGAAAGAAAATAATGGGGTTCAGGTAGTTAAAATCGAAAGTCCCTGTGGTAACTGTCGAGTCGCTCCGGCCAAAGACAATGGCCTCGAACAAACCAATGTTGAAGTTTTTGGTGATGTTGAGGCTGAGATGGTGCAAAGCAAAATATTTCTTAGGATAATACCCATCGCCCGGCAATACTTGGGCTGTCATTTGGGCATAAAGATTTTGGTAGTTAAGTTTCCAGACTTTGGTATTGATTTTTAGAAACAAGTAATTGCTCGAAAAATCAGAAAGCACCAGCGAGCGATAGCCGTGCCCGATGAAGTTTTTATCGTGCCCAAATTGTGCTGTGATGATGTTTTTGACAATGGCAAAGCTTAAATACCCCCTGGCAGTCAGAAAATCTACTTTATTGGCACCAGGGTCACGTTTGTAGTAGCCTTCGTTCGGCACTGCATTCAAACCACCAATCTGCGTAAGCACGTAG
>DMHB01000370.1:0-6169 GCA_003449595.1 Microscillaceae bacterium
TAAAACCAGGATGTATGAGTTTTTAGACCGTCTAGTAAGTATCGCGTTACCAAGGGTGCGTGACTTTAGGGGTTTATCAGCTAAGTCATTTGATAAAGGCGGTAATTATAATTTCGGTATTAAAGAGCAAATTATATTTCCTGAGATTGAGTATGATAAGATTGATACTCTTCGTGGTATGAATGTTACAGTTACTACAACAGCGAAAACTAGCGAAGAAGCAAAAGCTTTGCTAAAAGCATTTAATTTCCCTATTAAGTAAGGATTGAGTCATGACAAGATTGGCTTTAATTGAAAGAGAAAAAAAGCGTACTAAACTAGTAGAAAAGTATGCTCCTAAGCGTGCTAAGCTGCTTGCAATTATTAATGATTCTTCAAAATCTGAAGAAGAAAAATTTGAAGCAAGGTTAGCATTACAGAAATTACCGCGTAACGCATCTCCAGTTAGACATCGTAATCGTTGTGCTATTACTGGTCGTCCGCGTGGTACATTCCGTAAGTTTGGTATAGCACGTAATAAATTAAGAGAGCTGGCATTAAAAGGTGAAATACCTGGCGTGATCAAGGCTAGCTGGTAAGAAGGAGTGTAAGAAAATGATGCAAGATACTATTGCTGATATGTTAACTCGAATCCGCAATGCGCAAGCGG
This sequence comes from Microscillaceae bacterium, assembly GCA_003449595.1. GTDB lineage: Bacteria > Bacteroidota > Bacteroidia > Cytophagales > Microscillaceae > UBA8158. The sequence goes on from DMHB01000370.1 coordinate 650, forward strand.
CGAATAAAGAAGAGGTTATTATGCCTTCGTCTAAAATTAAAGCAGCTATTGCTAAAGTTTTAAAAGATGAAGGTTACATTGAAGATTTTAAAGTAAATGGTGATAAAAAACCTGAGTTGGCAATCACATTAAAATATTATAATGGTGTGCCGGTAATTGAAAGAATTGAACGTGTTTCACGTCCTGGACTTCGTGTTTATCGTAACCATCAAGATTTACCTACTGTTATGAATGGTTTAGGAGTTGCGATTGTGTCTACTTCTAAAGGTGTTATAACTGATCGCAAAGCCCGCCAAGAAAAAGTTGGTGGTGAAGTTATCTGTGTTGTTGCTTAAAAAGGAAGGATTTAAAAATGTTATCTCGTATTGCTAAAAATCCTCTTGAAATACCTGCGGGTATTGAAGTAACAATTAATGGTTCACATGTAAAAGTAAAAGGCCCTTTAGGTGAATTAGAGTTTACTTTTGACGAAACAGTTACAATCGTAAAAGAAGGCGATAAGATTGTTTTAAATACAAAAGAAGACACTAAGTTTGCTAAAGCTTTGTCTGGTACGGTACATGCCTTAATAAAAAAATGATCCAGGGTGTTACTAAAGGGTATGAGAAAAAACTAACTATTTTAGGTGTTGGTTACCGTGCGCAAGCTCAAGGTGATAGCCTTAACTTAGCTTTAGGCTATTCTCATCCGATTGTCTATAAAGCTCCACAAGGTATTAAGCTTGAGACTCCTACTCAGACTGAAATTATGATTAAAGGAATTGACAAGCAATTAGTTGGCCAGGTTGCTGCTAATATTAGGGCTTACAGATCGGTAGAGCCATATAAAGGTAAAGGTATCCGTTATGCTGATGAGCAGGTTATCTTGAAAGAAACTAAGAAGAAATAGTTTTAGAGGCAAGTATTAACATGAATAAAAGAGATTCTAGACTTAGACGAGCTAGAAAAACAAGATTAAAAATAGCCCAGTTAGGTGTTAAACGTCTTGTAGTTTATAAATCAAACTGCCATATTTATGCACAAGTTATTGATGAGACAGGGTCAAAAATTTTAGCCTCTGCTTCAACATTATCTAAAGATATCGCAGCTACTGTTACTAACGGTGGCAATGTGGACGCGGCTAAGATTGTCGGAAAAGCAATTGCTGAAAAAGCTATTGCTTTAGGAGTAAAAGAAGTTGCTTTTGATAGAGCTGGCTTCTATTACCATGGTCGTGTAAAAGCTTTAGCAGACAGCGCGCGTGAAGCTGGCCTTGTGTTCTAATGGAGTAGATTAAATGGCTGAATTAAAAGATCAATTTATAGAGAAGTTAATTAGCGTAAACCGCGTTACTAAAGTAGTAAAAGGTGGACGTATTATGGGCTTTGCTGCGCTAACTGTTGTTGGTGATGGTGATGGCGGTATTGGTATGGGTAAGGCTAAATCAAAAGAAGTGCCTGTAGCAGTACAAAAAGCTGTTAAAGAAGCTCGTAAAAGTATGGTTAAAGTATCTCTAAAACAAGGTACTATTCATCATAACATTATGGCTAAGCATGGTTCTACTACTGTATACCTGCAGCCTGCAAAAGAAGGTACTGGTATTATTGCCGGTGGTGCAATGCGTGCTATTTTTGATGCTATTGGTGTGAAAAATATTACGGCAAAAGTACATGGTTCAACAAATCCATATAACGTAGTTCGTGCCACAATTAAAGCTCTGCAAGGTATTTATACACCAGCTGAAATTGCAGCTAAACGTGGTAAAACTGTAGCTGAAATCTTAGGAGCTCCAAATGACTAAGAGCCAAAATAAAAAAGTAAAAGTAACTTTAGTGAAAAGCTTAATTGGCCGTTTGGCTGCCCATAAAGCTTGTGCTGCTGGTTTAGGTTTGCGTAAAATTGGTCAAAGTGTTGAAGTAATTGATACGCCGGAAAACCGTGGTATGATTAATAGAATTAACTATCTTATTAAGTGTGAGGATTAATCATGGATTTAAATACTATTAAACCAGCAGAAGGTAGCAAAAAACCTAGAAAACGCGTTGGTCGTGGTATTGGAAGTGGCTTAGGTAAAACTTGTGGCCGCGGCCACAAAGGTCAGAAAAGCCGTGCTGGTGGTTTCCACAAAGTTGGTTTTGAAGGTGGTCAAATGCCTTTACAAAGAAGATTGCCTAGATTTGGATTCAATAATCCCTTCCGTGTTACTTATAAAGTAATCAACTTGGATACTATCCAGCAATTACTTGAACAGAATAATGTTTCGGTGATAGATTTGGCTTTCTTTCAATCACACGGATTAGCATCTAAAAATGACTTGGTAAAAATTTTGGCTCGTGGCGAGTTTTCAGCAAAAGTTACAGAAGTGCAAGCACATGCTTTTTCTAAAACAGCTGTAGAGGTCATAGAAAAAAATAACGGTAAAATCACTGTGGTTTCAAAGTAATGATACTTTGAGACAGAATGTAATTATGAAGAAGTTTTTCACCACAATTAAGAATATTTTTTCTATTGAAGATTTGCGGGTTCGCATCATCAATACGTTGCTTTTGCTGGTTATTTTTAGATTAGGTTCTTATGTAGTACTTCCTGGTCTTGACCCAGTTATTTTGCAACAAGCTGGCATTGGTCAAAAAGGCATTTTTGGGTTACTTGACACTTTTTTAGGAGGTGCCTTCAGTAAAGCTTCCATTTTTGCTTTAGGGATTATGCCTTACATTTCAGCTTCGATTGTGGTTCAATTGATGACCGTTGCTTTGCCCTACTTCCAGCGTATGCAACGTGAAGGAGAATCAGGGCGTAACAGAATCAACCAACTTACTCGTGTACTCACAATATTGATCACCATTGCTCAGTCATTAGGTTATCTAACTACAACCATTCCTTCAGAAGCGATTATGGTTGATAGATTATTCTTCACTGTTTCATCGGTAATAATTTTGACTTCAGGCACCATATTTACTATGTGGTTAGGTGAACGCATCACTGATAAAGGTATTGGCAATGGAATTTCTATGTTGATTATGATTGGTATCGTTTCCAGGCTGCCCGTAGCGCTTATTCAAGAGTCAAGTTCTAAGTTTACGAATGGCGAATACTTGTTCTTTATAATTGAGGTAGTCGTATTGTTCTTCGTAGTGATGGGTGTAATTATGCTTACACAAGCTGTTCGTAAAGTGCCTGTGCAATATGCCAAACAAGTTGTTGGCAATAAGGTATATGGTGGTCAACGTCAATATATTCCACTAAAAGTCAATGCAGCAGGTGTAATGCCCATCATTTTTGCACAGTCTTTCATGTTCTTACCTGCTTTAATTATACCATATGTAGAAAGTACTTTTGTAGCAGGTTTCGCCGATTATACCTCTTGGCCGTATAACTTGTTGTTTGCATTATTAATTATTGTGTTCACATATTTTTATACAGCTATTTCTTTCAATCCTAACCAAATTGCAGATGATATGAAAAGAAATGGCGGCTTCATACCAGGTATCAAACCGGGTGTACAAACAGCTGAATATATTGATACAGTTTTGTCAAGAACAATCTTATCAGGTTCAATATTTTTGGCCTTAGTTGCGATTATGCCTGCGGTTGCAGTATTATTAGGTGTTGCGGGTGAATTTGCTCAATTTTATGGTGGTACTTCTTTGCTGATCATGGTTGGTGTTATTTTAGATACTTTGCAGCAAATTAATAGTTATTTACTGATGCGACGCTATGAAGGTTTGATGAAGTCAGGTAAGTTTAAAGGGCGGTCAGAAAATATAGCAATGGCATAAACAATGGTAAAATATAAATCAGCTGAAGAGTTTGCTTTAATACGTGAAAGTGCTGACCTACTGGGTAGGGCACATGCTGAAGTAGCAAAAATCGTGAAGGCTGGTGTTAAAACGATTGAGTTAGATAAGAGAGCAGAAGAATTTATAAGAGATCACGGTGCTTATCCCTCCTTTAAAGGGTTCAATGGTTTTCCAAGTTCCCTCTGTATTTCGGTGAATGAAGTAGTGGTGCATGGGTTTCCAAGTGAGTATGTTTTAAAAGAGGGTGATATTGTATCAATAGATTGTGGAGTTTTGTTAAATGGTTATCATAGTGATTCTGCTTATACCTATCCGGTAGGAACTATTAACCAACAAACAAAAAAATTATTGGAAATAACAAAGAAAAGCCTATATGATGGAATTGACCAGTTTTTATCAGGTGGAAGGATAGGGGATGTAGGGTATGCAATACAACAGACTGTCCAAGCGCATCATTTTACGGTAGTGAGAGAATTAGTAGGACACGGTGTTGGGAGAGAATTGCACGAAGAACCAGATGTACCTAATTATGGGAAAAGAGGTAAAGGGTCAAAAATACAAGAAGGTTTAGTGATTGCAATTGAGCCAATGGTAAATATGGGAACAAGACATGTAGTTCAAGAAAAAGATGGATGGACAATCAGAACACAAGATAGGAAGCCTTCCGCACATTTCGAACATACAGTTGGAATTCTCAATGGTAAACCTGAAATATTGACAACATTTAAATATATAGAGCAAGTATTAAATTCTTAATTTTATGCCCAAACAGTCTTCTATTGAACAAGATGGTACAATTACAGAGGCTTTGTCCAATGCAATGTTTAGAGTACAATTGCAAAACGGCCATGAAGTAATTGCGCATATCTCGGGCAAAATGAGAATGAATTATATCAAAATATTACCAGGGGATAAAGTAAAATTGGAAATGTCTCCTTACGACTTAACAAAGGCTAGAATTGTTTATCGATACAAGTAAATACTATGAAAGTAAAAGCGTCTATCAAAAAACGTAGCGAAGATTGCAAAATCATCCGTCGCAAAGGAAAACTTTATGTAATCAATAAGAAAAATCCAAGATTTAAACAACGTCAAGGTTAAATTATTATGGCTAGAATTGCTGGTGTAGATATTCCCGATAAAAAAAGAGGTGCTGTAAGCCTTACTTACATTTATGGTATAGGTAGTAGTACAGCAAGTCATATTTTGACAAAAGCTGGAATAGATCCTAACAAAAAAGTAAACGAGTGGTCTGATGACGAAGCCAATGCGATTCGTAACATTATCAGCACTGAGTTTAAAGTAGAGGGAGCATTGCGCTCTGAAGTACAATTGAGCATCAAGCGATTGATGGATATTGGATGCTACAGAGGCATAAGACATCGTAAAGGTTTGCCACTCAGAGGGCAGTCCACAAAAAACAATGCCCGCACTCGTAAAGGGAAGCGTAAAACTGTTGCAAATAAGAAGAAAGCAACTAAATAATGTCCGATAACATTTAGGTAGGTCGAATTATGAGCCAACAAAAGAAGAAAGATAAATCGAAAAAAAGAGTCGTTCAAGTAGAAGCGACCGGTCAATTCCACATCAAAGCATCATTCAATAATATTATTGTTTCTGCTACCAACCTGACAGGCCAAGTAGTTGCTTGGTCATCAGCCGGTAAGATGGGATTCAAAGGGTCAAAAAAGAACACCCCTTACGCTGCTCAAGTAGCGGCGGGGGAGGGCGCACAAGCTGCG
>DMHB01000370.1:6457-9399 GCA_003449595.1 Microscillaceae bacterium
CGCTGCTCAAGTAGCGGCGGGTGAGTGCGCACAAGCTGCCTTCGACTTAGGTATGCGAAAAGTTGAGATTTTCATTAAAGGTCCGGGTTCTGGTCGTGAATCAGCTATCCGTACTATTCAGTCAAAAGGCATTGAAATCGTGTCTATCACCGATGTTACACCTTTGCCTCACAATGGTTGCCGACCTCCTAAGCGCCGACGTGTCTAATCATTACTTTACTGTTATAAGAGAAATCGAATTATGGCAAGATATACAGGTCCAAAATCCAAAATAGCTAGAAAATTCAACGAGCCTATTCTGGGGCCAAGCAAAGCATTGCAACGCAAAAATTATCCCCCAGGCCAACATGGCAAAGGGCGAAAGCGTAAGCAGTCAGAATATGCTGTTCAGTTATCTGAAAAGCAAAAAGCAAAATACATTTATGGCGTTCTGGAGCGCCAGTTTGCTAGTACTTTCCAAAAAGCTGCCCGCAAGGGTGGTATTACCGGCGAAAACTTATTGAAGTTGTTGGAAGCACGCTTAGATAATACTGTTTATCGCTTAGGTATTGCGCCAACACGCCGTGCAGCACGACAACTGGTTGTTCACAAACATATTGTTGTAAATGGCGATGTAGTTAACATCCCTTCATACTCTTTGAGAGCTGGTGATGTTATCGCTGTACGCGAAAAGTCAAAATCATTAGAAGCGATTACACAAAGTTTGCAATTGAGAGGAGGAACACGCCGATTCAATTGGTTAGAGTGGGACAACGCGAGTATGGTTGGCAAATTTGTAAGTTACCCTGATCGTGATCAAATCCCTGAGAAAATAGAAGTACAACTCATTGTTGAATTGTATTCAAAATAATCCGTCTATTATTGTCTAATCATCAAATAAAAATAGGAGAAAAAATGTCGCTACTCTCTTTTCAAATTCCTGAGAAGGTTATTATGGAAAAAGCCGATGACTTTCACGGTGTTTTCGAATTCAAACCATTGGAAAGAGGCTATGGATTTACCATAGGTAATGCATTGCGAAGAATTTTATTGTCTTCATTGGAGGGCTATGCCATTACAGCAGTAAAAATTCAGGGTGTTTTGCACGAGTTTTCAACCATTAAGGGTGTTATGCAAGATGTTTCTGAAATTATACTCAACCTAAAAATGGTTCGCTTCAAAAAAGTGAACGATCAAGTTGATAATAAAATCAACATTGTGATTAAGAACCAAGACACCTTCAAAGCAGGTGATATCAACAAATTTACCTCTTCGTTTACAGTGCTTAACCCTGATTTGGTTATTTGCAATTTAGATGAGTCGGTTGATTTAGAACTTGAGTTAATTTTGGCAAAAGGACGTGGGTATGTTCCTGCTGAAGAAAACAAAGATGCAGATGATTTGCAAGGATTCATTGCAATTGATTCTATCTTTACTCCTATTAAAAATGTAAAATACAGTGTAGAAAATACACGTGTAGAACAGCGTACTGACTACGAGAAACTCTTACTCGAAATCAAAACGGATGGTTCTATTCATCCCGAAGAAGCTTTGAAAGGTGCAGCTAATATTTTGATTAAGCATTTTATGCTGTTCTCTGATCAAAATATTATGCTCGAATCAAATAAGAAAGAGGATTTAGAAGAGGTAGATGAACAATATCTGCATATGCGCAAAGTGCTCAAGACCTCTATCAGTGATTTGAATCTTTCGGTAAGAGCCTACAACTGCTTAAAATCTGCTGATATTAAAACCTTGGGGGATTTGGTGAAGTTGGACATTGCTGATATGATGAAATTTAGAAATTTTGGTAAAAAATCCTTAACAGAACTTGAGCAGTTAGTCGCTGAGAAAAGCCTGTTCTTCGGGATGGATGTTAGCAAATATAAACTAGACGAAGATTAACAAATTTCGGTAAGCTTTAGAAAAATTTTTACTTATGAGACACGGAAAGACCATTAATCACTTAGGAAGAACCTCATCCCATAGAAAGGCAATGTTAGCCAACATGGCATCTTCCTTAATTTTAAATAAACGTATAGAAACGACTTTGGCCAAAGCAAAAGCTTTACGCAAATATGTTGAGCCACTAATTACTAAGTCGAAAGACGACACAACGCATTCTCGTAGAACTGTATTTGCTTATTTGCAAAACAAAGATGTGGTGAAAGAATTGTTTGGCAACGTTGCCGAGAAAATAGCCGAGCGTCCAGGAGGTTATACCCGTATCATCCGTTTGGGAGCTCGCTTAGGGGACGCTGCTGAAACCTGTTTGATTGAATTAGTTGATTTCAATGAAGTTTTCGTAAAAGAAGCCAAAGTGAAAGCCAAGTCAACTCGTCGAAGAGGCAAAGGTAAGGGCACTAAAAAGGATTCAGAGGACACTGCCCAAGATACTGATGCAACTCCTGAGAGTACAGAAGGACAGGCGTAAATTTATTTTTAGACATAAGCTTTTTAACCCAATAGGATTAGACTATCTTTTTGATTGTCTAATCCTATTTCATTATTTATCAGAATTTTTAAAAATAAAATAGCAGTATCGTAGTATTGAATTTATGAAAGCAGCAATCTCAGTAAAAGAAATTCTTCATAAAGAGCAATTTGGAGATACCTATACCCTTAAAGGTTGGGTTAGGAACAAACGTGAAAGCAAAAATGTGTTTTTTATCATGCTCAATGATGGGTCTTGCTTAGCAAGTTTGCAAGTGGTAGCAGATGCCTCCTCTTTAGCAATTGAGTTGTTGAAGGATGTAACAGTTGGGGCTTGTATCGAGGTCGCAGGTAGATTACAAGAATCTAGGGGAAGCGGGCAACTTGCCGAATTGAACGCAGAAACGTTGGTGATTTTGGGTAAAGCAGATGCAGAAAAATATCCTTTGCAGCCCAAGGCGCATTCATTAGAATACCTGCGTGAAATAGCTCACTTACGTTTCAGAACCAAAAATAAAACGGAAAAGCCA
>DMHB01000371.1 GCA_003449595.1 Microscillaceae bacterium
TTTTATTCGTGCTGTTGTTCATTACTTGGTTTACCCAATGGCAAACTATGCAGCTTTGGCTTGTCGAACAAGTGTGGATGCCTTGGTGGCAAGCAGTAAGCCACAGCCGAGGGTTACTGATTGGCCTATCTTTCGCTGGTTTCGGTTTACTCGCATTGTTAGGGATGGCTTGGCAGAGATGGGGTACTCCTTTGCGCCAACACCTTCTATCATTTGCACAAGGTTTGTGGAGCTTTGCCAAATTGCGCCACCCACTTTGGTTTTGGGGCTACACGCTCTGCATTTGGATAGGTTATTTCGGGATGACCTATGGCTGGCTGCTTGCCCTGCGCGAAACTGCCCATTTGGGGTGGGAAGCCGGGCTGTTTCTTTTGGCAGTAGGCTCTTTGGCCAGGTCAATTCCCATTCAAGGGGGAGGCTTAGGAGCTTACCACTGGCTGTTTAGCCACGCCATAGCCCTTTGGGATGTTCCTCTGACAATCGGCATAGCCTTGGCCATCGTAAACCACGGCTTTCAAACCCTGCTTTATGTGATTATAGGCTTGCTTAGTTATGGGTTTTGGATAAAGGACAAACTCAAAAATCCGGCTTGACCGAACTAATCCTTATTTTTGGGGTTATCAATTTAACACCTAAACAAACTTTCCTATTTGCTATGCAAACACCCCTTCGCATCGAATTGCCGGCTCAGTTTGCCCACGAAACCGTCAATGTATATGCTTTCACTGAGCCTGAGCTTACGCTTATCGATAGCGGCGAAGCCAACCAAGCCAGCTGGGAAGCGCTTCAACAGGGCTTAGTCAAAGCCGGTTTATCGGTCAACGAAGTGCGTAAAATCATCATTACCCACGCCCACGTAGATCATATCGGGATGGCCGCCCAAATAGCCGAAGCCAGTGGCGCAGAAATTTGGGTGTCTGATTTGGTATATGATTGGGCCGCCTTCACAGCAGAAAAATGGCAATCGCGGGTCGATTTCCTACAAGTAGTTTTTCAAAAAGCCCAAGTGCCCGAGGTTTGGTACAAACCTGTGATTGCCTACCTGCAAGAGATTCCTGCAAAATGGCTTCCTATTCCGGAAAAATACCTGCGTCGATTTTCTTTACAAGATACCCTGTCTTTTGCTGGTAACCAATGGCAAGTGATGCACGCGCCCGGGCACTCGGCTTCACAAACCTGCTTCTTTCAGCCAGACACCCAACAGTTTTTTTCAGCCGATATGTTACTGCCCATTACTCCGGTAGCAGTCATCGAACAAGAAGATCAAGTTCCGCAAAAGCGTGTGCCAGGACTGGTGCAAATGGTCGAGTCTTTTGAAAAAATAACCCAAATGCCTATTGCAGTTTCCTATCCCGGCCACGGCGAACCATTTGCCGACCACCAAGGGCTAATAGCCAAGCAAGTAGCGCGCATCCACCAACGCAAAAATCAGTGTTTGGAAGTAGTGCGTGCCGGTGTAGAACAAGCCTTCGACATTGCCCGAAAACTATACGCCGATGCGTCGCCTACGATGTTGTTCAGTGGGTTTGCGATGACCTTGGGCTACTTAGATTTGTTGGCCGCCGAAGGATTGGTTGTACAACACGACACCCCCCAAGGTTGGCGTTTTGAGGCAGTAGCGCAGAAGCAAGTATAAAACACAGGACGCGACAAAAACTAAAAATCCTTCAAGCCAGGACAGCTTTGAAGGATTTTGTGATATTTCTATGAATGACTAACTTTTTGCCAATCTTAACTAAGTCAACATTCCCCCATCTACTTGTATAACCTGCCCAGTGATGTATTTGGCCAAATCGGAAGCCAAGAAAAGCGCACAATCTGCCACTTCTTCGGGGCTGCCGCCGCGCTGTAGCGGAATGCCTTTCAGCCATTCTTCTTTGTTGGCCAAGGTTTCGGTCATTTCAGTTTCGATAAATCCGGGTGCCAAAGCATTCGCCCGAATGTTGCGAGAACCCAACTCTAAGGCTACCGATTTGGTAAACCCAATAATGCCGGCTTTGGAAGCTGCATAATTGGCCTGACCGGCATTGCCCCGAATACCCACCACCGAGGTAAGGTTGATAATTGACCCGTTGCGCTGCTTCATCATTTGGCGCATTACGGCTTTGGTAAGGTTGAAAACCGATTTGAGGTTTACTTGCATCACTGCGTCCCATTGTTCTTCCGACATCCGCATCAACAGGCCATCTTTGGTGATACCGGCATTGTTGACCAGCACGTCTAACTGCCCAAAGTCGGCTACTACTTGGTTGGCCAAGTCTTCGGCTGCTTTGTAATCCGAGGCATCGGAGCGATACCCTTTGGCTTTCACGCCCTTGGCTTGCAATTCGGCCTCTAAAGCTTGGCCTTTTTCTACGCTCGACAGATACGTAAAAGCAACTTGCGCGCCTTGTTCGGCGAATTTCAACGCGATGGCTTTGCCAATACCTTTGGAAGCACCGGTAACCAAGGCGACTTTATTTTCGAGGAGTTTGCTCATTGAGATAAGATTTATGAAAAGTTGTAAAGAAAAATTTCAGCGTCTAAAAATATTGCCCGAGCCGGTACGCACTTGCACCAACTCTTGGGGTTCGTTGTATAAATATAAATTCCCTTTGTTGGAAAGCGAGGCTTGCAAGCGTTGCACCGGAAAAATACGCATCTCATTCAACCCATTATGAATGGCCTCCATTTGTTGCACTTGAAGCCCTTCTAACCAAACTTTGCCAAATCCGCGCACCTCTATTTTGCCTTGTTGCCAATTTCCTTGGAAGGTGATTAGCTGCGAACTCTGCGTAAATAAATCGAGGCTGCTGCCCGACATTTGCAACCGAATAGCCGCCACATTTTCAGAACTAATTTTCAATAAGGGTCGCCGATGCTGGATCATTTCGTTGCTTACCAAGCTGCCTACGCCCATCAATTGAATAAAATCTAAAGCTTGCCCCCCTACCCATACCCGAATGGGCTGCTCGGCGCTGCGTGCCCAGTTGCATCGGTTTTTGTTTTGTACCAACAAAGTAGTGCCTGTCAGTTTGGTTTCTATTTGGCCTATTAGGTTTGCACCGGCTTCGATGCGCACTTGGGTGCTACTGTCGTTGGTCAACACCAATTGGATATTGTCTTCTACAATGATTTTTTCGATTTTACCGACCTCACGTACTTGGCTTTGCACATCGCCTGTCCGTTTGGCACACTCGAAGGGGTTACAGGATGAAAGAACAAAAAATAAAATCAAACCAATAATTTGTACGCACCAAGCCATAAGTTACTCAATTTGGAGGCTCAAAAATAAGCCATTTTTCAGCGTTGTCAAAGTGGTGTTTTGCGAAGTTTGGCTTCAAAAAACCACCACAATGCCCCACCGCAAAATAGCCAGTAAGCAGCCCAGCCCATTTGCGTGCCCCAAGGCATAAACTCCACATACCAAGTGTGGGCGGCTTCCCAAAAAATAGCCCTTTCGGGGATGGTTCCCAAAACCCTGAGCCAAGGCAACGAAAGCAACCAAGCTGCCACCCAAAGCCGCCAAGGTGTTTTTTTGCCAACTACTGCTGCCCAAGTAGCGGCAAATGGAAAACTTAGAAAATATATACGGGTCGTTTCGTCGCCTGCCAACAAAGCCAGCAACCAGTGGGCAATCACCAACCATCCCATCCAAAAAGGCAAACCCCACTGCCACAAAGTTGTACGCTTGGCAAAGACCAATACCCAAGACAATGCTCCAAAAGTAGTGGCCAGTGCAAGCAAACCATTCCATAGCCTGGTGGGATGCAGCAGCATTTTCTTGGTATAAAACAACAAGGTAAAAACCGGATTGCTATGCAAGGGCGCACCCGTGGCCGGAAGTTGATGACTAACCCAGCCCAAAACCAAGACACAAACCAAAACTACGCCCCAATACTCCCGCCAAGGCATCCAATGGGCACGACAAGGCGGAAAAATCAACAAGGCGAGAGCTACCCAAATCATCAGCGCCAGAAAAACCTCTTTGTGCAAACAGGCCAAAGGCGCTGCCACCCACAACCAATGCCATTTTTTTAGGTGAATAATCCAAAGCCAAACCACTGCCCAAAAATAAACGGCCACATCGACCGTAAGGTAATCCAAGGCATTGAGCCGCACAATGCCCACCCAATGTCCTAAAAAAAACCTGCCAGTAGGCTGCGTTGAGGCAAAGTAACCCCCAACCGAGTCCAAAGCGCCCACAGCAGCACGCAAGTCAAACACCCGAAAATAAGTTGAATGGTTTTGAAATGAGTGGCGGCATCGCCAAACGAAAACTGCGCCGCCAGCCAAGGCACTGCTACACGGCTATGAAAAGGAAAGTTTACTTGATAGACATTGGTCTCGCCCTTGAAATAGCGGTAGGCTGCCAAGTATTGGTGTCCGTCGCACTGAGGGCACAGGCTGTAATCTAAAGCAGGTTGAGAAATAAATAAAAAACCACCCAACACCACAAAACCCAATAATGGCACAATGAGGTTGAGGTTCCAATTGGGTCGCATATTAATCATCGGGGCAGCGACAACCCTTTCTTGACACCGCCTACCTTATAGCGCACCCATCCGGTAAGAAAAAGCGCTACGGCCACAAAAAGCGATAGCCGACCCAAATAATCGCCATAGCGCGCATAAAAAGTAAGCTGATCGTTGGCTTGCAAGGTTGCCCGCAGGCAGTCTTGCGTCCAATATTGGCTTTTTTGTAAGATGTCGCCCCGTTGGTTGATAAATCCACTGATGCCTGTATTGGCCGAACGCAGGACATCTTTTCGGTTTTCGATGGCACGCAAGCGGGCATATTGAAAATGCTGGCGATGGCCGGGGGTATTGCCCCACCAAGCGTCGTTGGTAATGATACAAATAAGTTGTGCCTGCTTGCGCGAATAACGCCCCACAAAATCGCCATAGACCGATTCATAGCAGATTACCGGAGCAACTTGTAGCTGAGTATTGGTTTTCAGGACAGTGCGTTCTTCCTGTGTACCCAACGAGCCGCTCATTCCCCCAAAATCGAGCATATAGTCGTTCATAAACTTCAGGGCAGTAGCAAAGGGCATAATTTCTACCCCGGGCGTAAGTTTTGATTTGTGGTAAAACAAAGGCGCTTGGTTGGCCTGAAGGAAAATAGCGCTATTGAACACATCGAAATAGCCCAAATCTTGTGTAAACCTGGCAGTAACGGTGGCCTTTTGTGCATTAGGATAATTGAGATAGGTAGTGGCTCCAATGAGCAAGGCAGTTTGTGGATTTTGCTGTACGAATTGGTTTAGTTGCGCTATGGAGGTCTGCATCGTAGCGGTGGGTTCGTGGACAAACTCAGTAAGCGCCACTTCCGGAAAAGCCACCAAACGGGTGTTGAACGTGGCTTTAGAGGCTGCCAATGCCAAAAAGCGAGCCACTTGCTGATCGGCAGGAATATGCTGGGTAGAACCAATAAACTTTTCGGTATAGGGATCAATATTGGGCTGCACTACTACCACTTCTACCGGGCTGCCTTGCTGCGTGTAGGTAACATAACGCAAATAACTGCCCAAAGCAGGCAAAATAAGCCAAAAAGCAAACGCATACCCATAGCGGCGATTTTTTGTAACCAGCGCGCCCAAAATAAAAATATTGGCTAACAAGACCCAAATAGCGCCCCCCAACACTCCGGTAATTTCGTACCACTGCACCAACCACGGAACAGGCGCAAAAACATTGCCCAATTGCAACCAAGGCCAAGACAAGTCCCAGTCTAAATGCAAGTATTCGTAGCTAACCCAATACAACACCCAGCCGAACAGGCCATAAGTGGGGTTGATATATTGCTTGGTAAGGCTGTAAAACCAAAAAGGAAGGGTCATCAACCACGCATTGACCAACACCGCAAAAACTACCCCGAATGGCGAAGCGTTGACAATCCACCAAGTAGCGCCGGTATTCCAGATGACCATCGCCAGATATACCCAGCCCAGCCAACGCAAGCGCCAGCACTTTTTGGCTGTAGTGGCAGCCCGGGCTTCTGCCCAAAGCAGGGGTACAAACCCGACAAAAATAAAGAGGAACAAATACCAAGAAAAGGCAAGTAATAACCCGGAAATAAGCGCTAATCCAAAACTTGAGCGAAAAAAAGACATCCAAAAAGGGGGCGTTGCTGTTGTCATTGTGCAGAAAAAGAATTTTAAGGGCAAAAATACTTGATTTTGCAGGAAAGCCATCGACAAGGATTTTTTTTGATAAAAGCAGAAAATAATTCCTGAAATACGCAACGAACCAAAATATATCATTACATTTGGGCAATTGTATTTTGTTTTATTTAATTTGTTATTTTCAATGAACATTTATGTTTCTAACATTCCGTTTACACTTAGTGAAATGGAATTGAAAAATGTCTTCACTCGTTACGGTGAAGTGCTATCGGTAAAAATCATCAAGGACAAGCAAACCGGCAGATCAAGAGGCTTCGGCTTTGTAGAAATGGAAAACGAAGAAGAAGGTCTTGAAGCAGTTGAAAAGTTAAACGGTGCTGAACTTAACGGTCGCGAGCTAAAAGTTAAACAAGCTTACCCTCGCGAAGAGCAAGATAGATAATCGTTTTTTCTATCCCGACAAGAAGGTAGTTTCCAAGAAACTACCTTTTTTTATGCTAAAAATCGGCTTTTTAGCGCAGGGGTTGGTATCCGGCAAGCCTCCGTTTGTCCAAACCACTTGTAGCGATGCCGGGCAATCCAATTATACACACCATCGCGTATGCGCCGAGGGATGATATAGCCCACACGCAGCAAAAACCAAAACCCGGTGAGCATTCCTGCAATTTCCAAAGCTGCCGTAGAGCGTGTATAAGCTTTGCCATTTTTAAAAAAAACAATGGTATCAATAGTAGTAGGCAATCCAGCTTGTGCTACCAATTGTTGCCCCAAAGACGACTGTAACGGCGCAAACACAAACCGCGCCTTAGGATCTCTATCGATGATAAAATGAATGCTTGTGTTGCAGAGATTACATACCCCATCAAACAGAATAATATTTTTAAATTGCCAATTTTCGGGCAAGGCTTGTTCAGGATTCGGCATAATACAGCTACATTAGTTTGTCTAAAATAACGTGAGTTACGGGATTA
>DMHB01000041.1 GCA_003449595.1 Microscillaceae bacterium
TATGTGCGGGCGATTATTCCCCAAGAAATTTTCCAAAATCGGCAACGCTTACAACTCAATACCAACGAAATCATTTTCGATTTGGCCTACTACCCCAGCGAGCGTGGCCCTTATAACTATACCACCAATTTAGACCCCAATGGCAACTTGCTGAACCCGAGCCAAAACTTTGGAGCCATTACCAGGGCTTTCACCTCCGATGTAGATTTTGACAATGCCAACATCGAATATGTAGAGTTTTGGATGTTAGACCCATTCATTGCCTCACCCAATGGGCGTGTTTTAGACGGGCAATTCAATGTGAACAACACAACCGGGGGCACGCTTTTCCTTAACTTAGGAAGTATTTCGGAAGATGTGGTGCGCAACAACCGGCAGGATTTTGAAAACGGCTTGCCTCCCGGAGGTGCCGACCCTTCCAACACCAACACCTCGCCTTGGGGGCTTACCACACGCCAGCAATTTGTAACCAATGCCTTCGACAACAGCGGCGGCGCACGCACCAACCAAGATGTGGGTTGGGATGGGCTGCGCAATGATTTAGAGGGGTCTTACTTTACCGACTATATCAATACCTTGCCTTTGAGTTTGACACCCGACGCGCGCGCACGTATTTTGGCTGACCCCTCGGCAGATAATTTTAGCTATTATTTAGGCTCCGACAAAGATGCCGCCAACCAGAAAGTGTTGGAGCGCTACAAAAACTACAATGGCTTAGAAGGCAACTCACCCATCAGTAGCGGAACTGCTGCCTTTGCCGCTGCTGCTACCAATTTGCCTGATAATGAAGACCTTAACAACGACAATACCCTCAACCAAGTAGAAGGTTATTACCAATACAGAATCGATTTGCGCCCCGGGCAGCTACAAGTCGGGCAAAATTATGTGGTTGACCGTGTACAGGCTTCTGTGAACAGCAACAACGAAAATGTCAACTGGTATTTGTTCCGTGTGCCAGTGCGCGAATTTACCGAGCAAATCGGCTCTATCAATGGCTTCAAAACGATTCGCTTTATGCGGATGTTTATGACCAATTTCCAGCAGCCGGTGGTGCTTCGTTTTGCCCAATTTCAAATGGTTTCTAACACTTGGCGCCGCTATCTGAACGACCTGACCGATCGCACTTTCAACCAACCTTTAGAACCTTACGACCCTAATTTTACAGTTACTACGGTCAGCATAGAAGAAAACGGCCAAGGAGGGCCTAACCGTACTGCTTATGTATTGCCTCCGGGTGTTATCCGCGACCGCGATGTTACCAATATCAACAACCGACAAATCAATGAGCAGTCCATCAGTATGTGTGTTACCGATTTGCGCGATAGAGATGCCAGGGCAGTATTCAAGAACACCAATTTTGATTTCTTGATGCACAAAAACCTCAATATGTATATCCACGCCGAAAGTCCTGACAACAGCGCCCGCGATGGAGAGGTTACCGCATTTGTACGATTAGGAACTGATTTCAACGAAAATTACTATGAAATTGAAGTACCCTTGATTATGACCCCCTTGGGAACACCGCGTACTTCGCCCGAAATTATTTGGCCAACTGACAACCAAATCAACATTGCTTTCAAAGAATTGGTCGATACCAAAATTGAAAGAAACTCGAATCCGGCTACCCGCATTTTAACTATTCCTTATTTCCGACAATCGGGCAGATACCGCATTACAGTAGTTGGCAATCCCGATTTAAGCTCTGTGCAAGTGGTAATGTTGGGAGTTCGTAATCCGAATACGGGACAAACCGACGACAGACTGCCTAAGTCGGTATGCGTTTGGATGAATGAATTGCGTGCTACCGGCTTCGACTGCACCAATGGTTGGTCGGCCTTAGCAAGGTTAAACGTCAAATTTGCTGATTTTGCACAAGTAACTTCCTCATTTCAATATACCACTTTTGGTTTTGGAACACTGAACCAGAAAATATCGGAAAGAACCCGCAACAATACCTTGCTATTCGATATACAAGCCAATATTGCCTTAGATAAGTTCTTCCCTGAACGGTGGAAGTTGAAAATCCCGATGTTTGTCAGCTACGAATACCGCAACGTCCAACCTCGCTTTAATCCCTTAGACCCCGATGTGCCGCTGCAATCGCTTTACAGTAGGCTTTCCGATCCCGAACGACGTACTTTGCAAGGGGTTGTCGAAGAATTTGTAATCCGGCGCAGCATCAATTTTGCCAATGTGCGCAAAGAGCAGAGTAATCCTCAAGGTAAAAAGTACTTTTTCGATCTTTCCAATTTTGCCTTCAACTTTGCCTATAACGAAGAAATTCGGAGCAATTACCTCACCTCTTCTTATGTTTTCAAGGCTTGGCGAGCTTCGGTGGTTTATAACTACACCCGCGAGTCGAAACCTTTCGAGCCATTCAGGAAATTAGGATTTTTACAGTCCCCTTGGTTTGCCTTGATTCGCGATTTGAACTTTAATTTTTTGCCTAACAGCATTCTCATCAAAGCCGATTTAGACCGCACCTTTGGCCGCACGTCCTTGCGCGGCCCCGACTTGGGCGGTACAGCACCCTTGTTTGAAAAAATATTCAGGTTCAACCGGTTTTATGACTTGCAGTGGAACATCACCAAAAGCTTGGGGCTAAACTACAATGCCAATGCAAACGCCTTGGTCGATGAGCCTTTCGGCGATTTGGACACCCAAGAAAAACGCGACTCAGTGATGAACAATTTGATGCGTCTGGGGCGGATGAAATTGTTTACCCAACAAGTGGGTGCAAACTATAAACTGCCTTTTGATAAGTTTCCGCTTACCGATTTTATAAGTGGCAATGCTACTTATAGCGCCTCTTACAACTGGCAAGCCGGAGCTATTGGCATTGCCGATACGATGGGAAACCAAATCAGAAACTCTCGCGACAGGGGCTTGAACGGTAGAGTGGATTTGGTAAAACTCTACAAAAAGCTCAAGTTTTTGAATATGATCGAAACGCCGCCCATTAAAGAAAAACTACCCCCGGAAGCCGATACCCTGAAGAAAAAATTTAATGCAAATAACCTATTGAGAGCCATCATTCGTCCTTTCTTAGCCTTGCGCTCCATCAACTTTACCTATACTGTGCAAGAACAAACCACGCTGCCGGGCTTTAGGCCAATTCCACGATTTGTAGGGTTAGACAGCGCCTTTGCAGCGCCCGGGTGGGATTTTATTTTTGGAGGGCAAGATCCGGACATACGGTACCGCGCCGCCGACAATGGTTGGTTGGCCCGAAGCAGGTTTGTGAACACCCCCTTTTCACAAAATCTACAAGAAAATCTTTCTATCAGGGCCTTGATAGAACCCATCCCCGATTTGCGCATCACGGTCGAATTTCAGCGTCGGCAAACAGCAGGCTATCAGGAAATATTTAGATTTAACCCCGCCACCGGCCAGCACGAAAGCCAAAATCCTTTGCGTACAGGCACCTATAGCGTATCGTTTCTATCCATATTTTCGGCATTCACAGCCCGTGACGACGGCTTGAACCAGTCGCCGGTATTTCAAACTTTTCAAAATTATCGTGAAATTATCAGACAGCGTTTGGCTGCTCAAAATCCGAATGCCGGCGAGTACGGACTAAACTCGCAGGATGTTTTGATACCGGCATTTTTGGCTGCCTACGGAGGGCAAAATCCTAACTCGGTGAGTTTGGCGTCTTTTCCTGAAATACCACTACCCAACTGGCGATTAGACTACAATGGGTTGAATAAGTTGCCTTTCTTCAAGGATATTTTCGCGACCTTCAACGTTACGCACTCTTATTCATCGCTTTATACCGTAGGAAGTTTTACCAGCTCTTTAGAATATGGCACCCAATTTGTCAATGTAAACCAAAATATTTTCCGATACATACCACCTTCTATCGTAAACGCCCAAAATCAGTTTGTTTCGGTCAATGTGGTCAACGGGGTTTCTATTACCGAGCGATTTGCGCCCTTGATTGGTTTAGACATCAAGACCAGGAGCAACTTTACTTTGCGCTTTGATATGAACCGCGAGCGCAACCTCAACCTCAACTTATCTAACGCACAAATGGCCGAACTGCGCAGCGAAGATTTTATCATTGGTATCGGCTATACCAAAAAGAATATGCGCATTCCTTTTTTCAAGAGCAAAGGCAAGCCCATTATCTTGAAGAATGACTTTACTTTCAGGCTCGATTTTGCTATCCGCGAAACCCGAACAGTACAACGTAAATTAGATGATGTGCAAACGGTAACTGCCGGCAATCAAAATATACAGATTAAGCCGGTGATAAGCTATGTAGCCAGCAATCGGCTGAACCTGCAATTGTTTTATGAGTTTACACTCAATACACCACGGATTTCAAGCTCGTTCCCACGGAGCAACAGCGTGTTTGGCATACAGTTGCGCTACAATTTGACCGATTGAGGCGCTTAGCCCAACGGCTCGCTGTTTTTAGGGGTATAATCTTCGTACCAGCTCCCATCAGTCAAGGTTTTTTGAGAAGGATCGGCTTGAATCAAGATACTGAGCACCATCCACGCAACCATAAATGGAGAACCTAAAAACATAGCAATAGTGATTTGTGAAGCAATATTTAGATGGGGAGTTAGGGTATAAAAAACCAAATATAAGGTGGTAACCCAAATAGCAATCTGATAACTTTTCATACAGTCAAAAAAATAAGGATTTACAATTATTCAATTAGTAAAATCATTGAGTGTAGAATTTTGTTTGGATTTTTTCAAAAAAAGCAAATAAAATTCTATTTGTTGTTACTATTGAGTGTAA
>DMHB01000032.1 GCA_003449595.1 Microscillaceae bacterium
CAACTGTTGCAAGCCTGCGAGAATGACCAAATTCAAGCCCTCAAAGGCTTTGGCCCTAAGGTGCAGGAAAATATAAAAATGGCGCTGTTGTTTACCAAAAGCAACCAAGGCAAATGGCATTATGCCGAGGCCGAAGCCTCCGCGAAAGCGATTACTGCGTGGCTGCACGAGCAACTCCCCCCCCATACCCAACTGCAAGTGGTAGGGCAAATAAGGCGCAAAGTTGAGGTGGTGGACGAAATACAGTTTGTATTGGCCAGCCCAGCTTTAGACAAAGTAGTACAGGTATTAGAGCGAAGCCCTTTATGGGATAAAAACCAGCAAAATACCGGATTGTTTACTTGGCGGGGCACACTGAAACCCAACCCAATGGCCATTGCTTTTCATTTGATAACCCCTGCGCAGTGGGCCAACGAGGTGTTTTTATGGTCTGCGGCTGAAGCCCATTTGCGGCAGCCTTTACCCAATCAAAGTGGGCATTTGTTGGCCTTGTTGCGGCAACAGGCTTTCGCCGATGAAGCCAGCATTTACCAAACTGCCGGGTTAGATTGGATTGAACCTGAAATGAGAGAAGGATATGGAGAAATTGAAAAAGCAGCAGAGCATAGACTTCCTTCACTGATTGAACTCTCTGATATTCAGGGAATTATCCACGCACATTCTACCTATAGCGACGGGAAACACACCCTGGCAGCAATGGCAGAGGCTTGCCAACAACAAGGGTATAAATATTTGGGGATTACAGACCATTCTAAAGCCGCTTTCTATGCCAATGGATTGGATGAGCGGCGTGTCTTGGAACAACACGCTGAAATTGAGCAACTTAATCAGCAATTAGCGCCTTTTAGGATTTTTAAAGGCATCGAAGCCGATATTTTGGCGGATGGCAGTTTGGATTATGGCACAGATTTTCTGAAACACTTTGATTTTGTCATTGCGTCTGTGCATTCGGTATTGAGTATGAGCGAAGAAAAAGCCACCCAACGGCTTATCAAGGCCATTGAAAATCCTTATACCACCATTTTAGGTCATCCAACCGGGCGGTTGTTGTTGCGCCGAGAAGGCTACCCTATTCAGCACACAAAAATATTGGACGCTTGCGCAGCCAACCAAGTAGCCGTTGAAATCAATGCCAGCCCCTGGCGATTAGATTTGGATTGGCGCTGGATTGACTATGCGCTGCAAAAAGGGGTTACTATTTGCATCAATCCCGATGCACACGCCATCGCCGGTATTCAAGATGTGTATTATGGGGTGTGTGTGGCACGCAAAGGAGGGCTTACCAGCGCAGCCACCCTCAACACCAAATCTGTGGAAGAAGTAGCCTCCTTTTTTGCCCAAAAGAAAAACCTATGAAAATTCTTGTCCTTAGATTTTCTTCTATCGGCGACATCATTCTGACAACACCGGTAGTGCGGTGTTTGAAAACCCAACTTCCGCAAGCCGAAGTACATTATTGCACCAAGGACTCTTTTCGGTTTTTGGTACAATCAAATCCCTACATAGATAAAATCCACACACTCCAATCGAGTATTGGCGACTTAGCGCAAATATTGAAAAAAGAACAATTTGATTGGGTCATCGATTTGCATCACAACCTGCGTACCCTGCGCCTGAAATGGGCTTTGGGCGCGCCCAGCAAGAGCTTCAACAAACTCAACTGGGAGAAATGGCTCTTCGTGAATTTCAAAATAGACCGATTGCCCCGCGTGCATATCGTGGACAGGTATTTGGAAACCGTGAAGCATTTAGGCGTTAGAAATGACGATAAAGGATTGGATTATTTTATTCCTGCCCCAGATCAAGTTCCGCTTGTCGAACTGCCTCCTACACATCGGCAAAAATTTGTTGCATTTGCCATAGGCGGCGGGCATCCTACCAAAAAACTTCCTTTGGCTAAAATGATTGAGCTTTGCGCCTATGTGCAGCAGCCTATTGTGTTGTTGGGTGGCGCAGAAGATGCCCCTGTGGGGGATGCTTTGGTGCAATATTTTGAAGCCCAACAGGCAACAGGTAAAATATACAATGCCTGTGGGCGATTGAATTTCAACCAATCGGTTTCCCTTTTGCAACAAGCGCACGTCGTATTGACCCACGACACAGGGCTGATGCACGCTGCCGCAGCACTCAAAAAGAAAATTTATTCCATTTGGGGCAACACCGTTCCCGAATATGGCATGTATCCTTATCAGACCGATTTTGAGGTGATAGAAAATAAAAAACTAAGTTGCCGGTCTTGTTCTAAAATTGGGTTCGATAGTTGTCCCAAAGGGCATTTCCGGTGTATGAATGACTTGGTTTTTGACTTTGATCAGAATAATTGGTAGATTTCAAACTATAAACTAAAAATACAATGCGTTTAATCAAAATATCCCAGTGCGTGATGTGTGGGTGGGGATTTTTTTAGCCACCGCTACAAGCGCAATCCGATAAAATAACCTTGGTGATACACGGCGGCGCAGGCACTATCCGCAAAGAAAATATGACCGATGCGATGGAGCAAGCCTACCACGCCAAATTGAAA
>DMHB01000243.1 GCA_003449595.1 Microscillaceae bacterium
CTTGATGCAGTTGTTACAAACGAATCTATGCAGCCACTTCTCTTAATTGAGTACAAATATATTCGTTATAAAAAGCATAATCGCGATAAAGGAAGTTGGTTATGTACCGCACATAATGCTATCAGACGCAGATATAACTCCATAAGAAGTTCAATTGTTATTCTTGCAGGTAGTTGGAGTGGCAGTTCTCTTGCTATGATGAAAAGCCACGACATTAACTTGTTTATTATTCCATTTGACAAAATTACGGAACTTTTAAAGACGCATAAAATCAAATTTGATTGGGGTGAAAAAGATAGAGACATTGCTGTAGAATCTTGGACTAAATATTCAAAACTTTCTGACAAACAGAAATTGAAAATCGCTGAAGAAATGATTGCGGAAATTAAGCCTGACCTAGAAACTGCAATTGAAAAAACACTTGATAATAAAACTATTAGAAAGATAGAGCGCGTAACAATAGAAATTCACACCAATATAGGTGAAGTCAAGCGATTTGAGTTTGAAGATACTCGTGCAGCCCTTGACTTTCTGGAAGATTTCAGTTTTGAAGAAATACTCAACAATTCTAACTCATTTACACTTTTTGACAAACCACATTTGTATGATGAAGAGTAGTAACTATTTCAGATAGATCAGTTGATTAAGCCCACCGCCATCCAAAACCTGCGACCCTCATCCAGCTTAAAGTTCTAAATTAAATAAAAAATAAAAAGGCTGCCCTTTTCGGCAGCCTTTTTTTATGCAATATTGGAAAGAGAGAGGGCTTATTCTAGTAAAAACTGCTTCACGAAAGTGATGGTAGCATAGAACTGAAAATCAATATTATTTTTCTTGCGGAAGCCGTGCCCTTCGTCTTGCGCCATCAGAAACCAAACCGTTCCTCCATTGGCTTTGATTTTGTCTTTCATCTGTATCGACTCAGTATAAGGCACCCGAGGATCGTTGCCGCCTTGCACAATAAACAAAGGTTTTTTGATTTGGTCGGTATGGTTGAGCGGGGCTATTTTTTCAAAAAAGGCTTCCATAGCCGGGTCGCGTTCGTCGCCATATTCCACCCGGCGCAAGTCGCGGCGGTAGGCTTCCGTATTTTTCATAAACGTATTGAAGTTGGAAATGCCCACCACATCGAGCGCACAGCGTATTTTATCGCTATACCAAAACGAAGCCGCTAAGGTCATATAGCCGCCGTAGCTGCCGCCTGTAATCATAATGCGGTCTTTGTCGAGGTTGGGCTGTTGGCCTATCCAATCGATCAGCGCGCCAATATCTTGCACCGATTCTTCGCGCTTGAAGCCATTGTCTAAGTCCACGAAAGTTTTGCCATAGCCCGTAGAGCCACGCACATTGGGGTAGATGATGGCAATGCCTAACTCGTTGAGGTAGTAATTGCTCCGTCCCTGAAACCCGGGCCGCGACTGGCCTTCCGGGCCACCGTGTATGTTGATAATCACCGGACGCTTGCCTGAAAACTTGGCCGCAGGCTTATACAAATACCCCGAAACGGTCAGCCCGTCGAACGATTGCCACGTGATGAGTTCGGGCGCTTGCAACGCCTCGGCCTGGATACCGCCCAACTCGCTTTCGGTCCACCGGATAAGCGACTGGTTGGCCAAATTGTATTCAAAAACATCTGCCGACGTGTTGTACATCCCAATCGTCAACCCGATAGATTGGCCATCGGGTGCCCATTGCAGTCCGCCAATCACCCCAATCGGCAAGCCGGGCAGGGCTGTAAAAGTATTGTTGGCGGTGTTGAGGACGTAGAGTTTAGAAATACCGTTTTCGTTGGTTACAAATGCCAAGGCAGATTTGTCGTCTGAGTAGGCCGCATTTTCGACATCCCAAGGAATGTTGGCCGTAAGCGGCGTAAGTTGTTTGGTGGCCAAATCGAAATAAGCCAAGCGGTTGAACTCGCTGTTGGAGTTGGTAACCAAATAAATGCCTTTGCCATCTTGCGCAAACCCAAGGGCTTCGAAGGTCGAGCGCTCGTCCTTTTCAGGGAGTAGGCGGGTTTTGGTACCGGTGGCAAGGTCTAACACATATAGGCGGGTTTCGTTGACCGAAAGGTATTCTTGCAACAAGAGTTGGCCGTCGTTGGCCGACCAGTCTTGCACGCTCCAACCGCCCCCCGAGTTTTCGGCCACCATTCGGTCGGAAGCAGGGTCGAGCGGGTTCATCACAAAAATATCGCGGTCTTGGCCATTACGCTTGGTAGAGCTGTAGGCCATTCGGTCGCCTTGGTTGCTCCACACCATTCCGCCGTTTTGCGAACGTTTGCCGTCGGTCAGCAGGGTGGTTTTCTTGTCGGCTAAGTCGTAGCGATAAATTTGCGAAAACTCATTGCCGCCTACGTCTTTCAAAAACAAGAAATAATTGCCTTGTTTGGGTTCAAAGGTGGCGCTGTTGACAGGCTCGTCAAAGAAAGTAACTTGCTTGCGGTCGCCGCCCGGCATTTTGACTTCGTGCAATTGGTTGCTGTTGCCAAAGCGCGTGGCGATGAGCATTTCTTTGCGCTGGGGATGCCAAGTAACAAAACTGGCTGCCCGAAACTCGGTGTAGGCTTTTACTTCGGCTACCAAAGCCAACGGCATAGGAGGGATAGATTCGGCCACCAAGTTGTCAGCCACAGGGATGGTGGCTTGTTGCGCCTGTGCTATCCACACCTGCGCCATCAGCCAAAATAAGATAGATAATTTTTTCATAGGTTGTTTACTTGAAGCATTTTTCTGTGATTTTACCCAAAGGTAACCAATTCGTTGAAGGAAAGGAAGCCACGAGATACACTTCCTTAGGTGCGGTTTAGGTGGCCGATAAAAAAGTTGGCTCCGAAGCCATTGCCTCGAAGCCAACCATAGGAATCCGTTTTTGTAGCAACTGATCAATACCCCTCAGCAGTGTGCAGCAGGTTTTCGTGTTGTTCTAAGGTCAAATCAATGGCACCTAAAAATATTTTGGCTTCGGCCTTGAGCGGAATGTGGTTTTTGTCTGCCGAAACCCAAAAAGTGATGGGATTTTGACCACGGAACAAGTCATCCGTAAAGCCCGACAAATCAGGAATAAATTTATGTGCTTCGATGTACTTGCCCTTGATTTTTACTTCGTCCAATCCGCCATACACAATGCGAAAACTGTAGGTCTGTTCTTCAAAAATAGCCGGAATGGTGATAACATCGCCTTCTTTCAGCTTGTCGAAGTTCAACGTGCGCATATAATAATAGCCGCTGATCAAGTCTTGCATATAGTAATAGCCGTCAGCGTCTTGTTTGTCAGCCGGAATAACGACTTGCTTGTCTTCTTTGCGT
This sequence comes from Microscillaceae bacterium, assembly GCA_003449595.1. Taxonomy (GTDB): domain Bacteria; phylum Bacteroidota; class Bacteroidia; order Cytophagales; family Microscillaceae; genus UBA8158. Next base: position 3,306 of record DMHB01000243.1, read on the forward strand.
ACTTCTTTTTTATCGGCCTCGGCGAGGATGTATTCAGGCCCTTCGGCAGACTCTTTGGGCATTTTGTATTTGTTTTCAACTGTAAAAACTTCAAATTTTAGCCGCGCTGTATTGGTAGCTGGGTTGAGGTAAAGATACTCTTCACGGCGGAATTTGTTTTCGGCGATGTATCGGAAAAAGCGCTGCGAGGTAATGGCTTCGTTGTCGATGTAGCTAATCCACGTGTCATCTACCCGAAAACCGAGCTTTTCAGTAAACGTCCCTTTGGTTTTGCCTTTCATCCTTACTTTGTAGCAAACGCGGTCGTTGACGGTAAACAAGCCGCTTTCTACCCGAATGCTGGCGTTGGCGATGGTGCCAAACATCCCATAATTGACAGAATACTCTACTTTTTCGCCCGGGTGGTAGCTATCTTGCCCCACCACACGGTACTGAATGCCTTTGCCGATGCGCCGGGCAAGGCTGCTGAGCTGGCCGCCTTGTTGTAAAAAGTCGAACGACCCCAAGAAGCCGACGCTTACTAAAAATAGGAAAATTTGCACACTGCGTTTCATAAATGTATGGCGATTAAATGATGATATTCGATTAATAAACAGCATATTTTTTCTTCAAAAACGATAGATACGCCGGGAAGTTTGACCCAAAACGACTACTGAACTCGTTTTCAAAGTTGTTTTGGATGCCTCGATAGCGTAAAATACTCATAAAAAAGGTGTTTTTCGGATAGGTGTTGAAGGTGGTTTTGCCCCGAAGCCCCTTGAAAATTGCTGCAAAAATAGGATTTTTTATGCGCTTGCGAAACACCCCTCTGAAGCGCTGCGGCTGGTGAAACGCCACCGTGTCGAACTGCGTGGCTACTTCTTTTAGAAAAACTTGCTTGCGCGATTCTTTTTGGGCAGTGGGCAGGTCGGGGGCAAAACTTTTGTAAAGACCGTCTAACTGCTTGGCCGCCTGTATGAAAAATTCATAAAACCGCTTCATATCTGCTTCGCCTTCCAAATGCCTGCGCAGTTGGACTGATTGGGCGCCATATTTGGCTTTCAGAAACCGGATGGCTCCTTGGTCGCCTATAAAGTCGGCTAAGTTTTCATTGTAGTCCACATTGTCTTTGATGTAGAGCGTGCCGTGGGTCAGTTCGTGGATGATGAGCTGCGCCAAATCGCCCACAGGCAATCGCAGCATACTGCTCAGCACCGGGTCGCGAAACCAGCCCAAAGTTGACCAAGCTTCTACCTCGCCAATGTCGGCCTCCCAGCCCTCGGTGCGTAGTTGTGTAACCAAGTCTGCGGCTTTGTCCCACTCAAAAAAGCCCTTATACGACATTTTGCCTAAGAAAGCATAATCCCATTCTTTGGCTTTTAGCCGATAGGGTTCGCAGGCCGTAACCACCCACAACAGGGGGCGGCCTTGGGTGTTGTAAAACGTGGTATAGTTGTCGGAGTGTTTCAGCCCCAAGCTATCGAAAGCAAATTGGCGGATTTCTAAGATGAGCTTGAGCTTGTTTTTAACTGAGTCGGGCACGGTGGCATCGGCCAACAAAGTAGCTACGGGCTGGGTGTTCCACAAAATTTTGAACTGTCCATAGCCTTGCCTGAGGCCATAAACGATGAGTTCGGCATACCAAAGCGCAAGCACCAAGAGGAGCGTAAGGCTGACTTGGGCGATTTTCTTCAACCAAAATTTCCAAGGTATTTGTGTAAGCACTTGCGTGAAATTTTAGGCTACTGTTGTGGCTGCTGGTTTCTCTGTTCGGGGGCGCAAGGTTTCTTTTTTCATCAAGCGGAGCAATTTATAAAACCGATTGGTGAGCAAAGCCGCCGACACCGTCAGCCCTACCGAAAGCCCTATCCAAATGCCATTGACCCCCAAGGGTGTATAAAAACCCAACCAATAGCCCAAAGGCAAACCCACCACCCAGTAGGCAATGAGTGTGAAAAAAGTGGGTACTTTGAGGTCGGCGATGCCTCGCAAAACGCCCAAACCAACGACCTGCACCCCGTCCGAAAGCTGGAAAAATGCCGCAATGATCATCAGCGGGGCGGCCAAGGCTATTACTTCGGCATCTTGGATATAGAGCCACACCAACTGGTCGCCAAAAACAATGAATATCACGCAAGTGAACGACATAAATGCCACTACGCCCCAATAGGCTGTATTGGCCGCCCGCAAGATTTTCAGTCGGTGCCGATGCCCAAACGCTGCCCCCACGCGGATAGCCCCCGCCGAGCCAAAGCCAGCAGCCATCATATAGGTAACCGATGCCAGGCTAATGGCGATTTGGTGGGCAGCCAACGACACTTTGCCCAACCATCCGGCCAAGACTGCCGCACTGGAAAAGGCTGCTACTTCGAAGAAGTATTGCATCCCGGCAGGAATACCTAACTTGAAAATTTGTACCAACTGGGTGGTGTCATCTTTCCAAATTTGCCATTGTTGCGCATAGGGTTTGATTCGGCTCGACCGAAGGATAAATCCCCAAAAAAGCAAAGCAATGAAAATACGCGACAGCAAAGTAGCCACCCCCGCGCCCCAAAGCCCCCAAGCCGGAAAACCCCAATGGCCGAAAATCAGCACCCAGTTTAGAAAAACATTGATAACTACCGCCAAATAGCTAATATACATCCCGGGGCGAATGATAGACAAGCCCTCGATGAAACTACGCAAACCGGCAAAAACAATGAGCGGCAAAGCCGACCAACCAATGACAATCAAATAGGGCTTTGCCAAAACAGCCACATCGGCGGGTTGTCGGAACACTTCAAAAAAGTAGGCCGTCAAATACACCAAACCCACCGTGAATAAGCCACAAAGCACCGAAGCGCGCACCACGTTGAGCAACAAATGGCGCAGTTGGGTGTGGTCTTGTCGGGCTTTGGCAGCGGCGCTCATCGGCGAAATGACCGAAGTAAGCCCCAACCCGACAATGCTAATGACAAAGAAAATGGAATTGGCAATGCCGGCAGCGGCCAGTTCGGTGGCACCCAGATAACCCACCATCATATTGTCGGTTACGCCCAGCAACACAATGCCCACTTGGGCTGCCACAATGGGCAAACTCAGGCGAAACATTTGGGTAAATTCTTGCTTATAAATGCGCCA
>DMHB01000097.1 GCA_003449595.1 Microscillaceae bacterium
TTTTGGACGAACCCAGCATCGGCCTACACGCCCGCGACAATGTGAAGCTCATCCAGTCGCTCAAAGACCTGCGCGACTTGGGCAACTCGGTCATCGTGGTAGAACACGACAAGGATATGATGCTGCAATCGGACTTTATTTTGGACATTGGCCCGGGCGCAGGCATCCACGGCGGGCGCGTGGTAGCGCAAGGCAGCCCCGAGGTCATCCAACAGCAACACAGCCTTACGGTGGACTATTTGCAAGGGAAGCTCCAAATAGAAATGCCCGCCAAGCGCCGCAAAGGCCACGACCAAACCTTGGTGTTGCGGGGCGCTCAGGGCAACAACCTGAAAAACGTAACCCTCAAACTCCCATTGGGCAAGTTGATTTGCATTACCGGGGTATCGGGCAGTGGCAAATCGAGTTTGATTCACGATACCCTCTACCCTATTCTCAACAAGCATTTTTATCGCGCCAAGCGCAAACCCCTTCCCTACGCGGCCATTGATGGATTGGAACATTTGGACAAGGTTATTGAGGTAGATCAATCGCCTATTGGACGCACGCCCAGGTCGAATCCGGCCACGTATGTGGGCTTTTTTGCCGATATCCGCACTTTGTTTGCCCAGCTGCCCGAGGCCAAAATCAGGGGCTACAAAGCCGGTAGGTTTTCGTTCAACGTGAAAGGCGGGCGCTGCGAAGACTGCCAAGGCGGCGGGATGAAATTGATTGAAATGGAATTTTTGCCCGATGTGTATATCGAGTGCGAAACCTGCAAGGGCAAACGCTACAACCGCGAAACTTTGGAGGTGCGCTTCAAAAGCAAGTCGATAGCCGATGTGCTGAATATGACCGTTGAGCAAGCCGTCGATTTCTTTGAAAACCAGCCCATCATTCGGCGCAAGGTCGAAATTTTACAACAAGTAGGCTTAGGCTACATCACCTTGGGACAACAAGCCACGACCCTTTCGGGAGGCGAAGCCCAACGGGTGAAATTAGCCAACGAGTTGATCAAAAAAGACACGGGCAAAACTTTCTATATTTTGGACGAACCCACCACCGGCCTGCATTTTGAAGACATTCGCATTTTGTTGGATGTGCTGCAAAAGTTGGTGGACAAGGGCAACACGGTGCTGATCATCGAGCACAATATGGATGTAATCAAGGTGGCAGACCACGTGATTGACTTAGGCCCCGAAAGTGGCGAAGCAGGCGGCACCATCGTATTTGAAGGCTCGCCCGAGGCGATGTTGAAATTTAAGGGACAAAGCTATACTGCCGAGTTTTTGCGAGCCGAGCTACAAGCCCTTGCGGCTGCACAACCGGCCAAACCCTCGAAGAAAAAGAAAAAGTAAACGATGACCTATTCTTATCGATAATCCTACTTACACTTATACAACAAACAATGCAAGAACAATCAATCAATCCTTTGATGGATTTTAGTTTTATCAAGAAAATATTTGAAGAACACATCCCTTTCAACAAATTGCTGGGGTTTCAACTCATCGAAATCAAAAAAGACTTTGCCAGGATGCTGGTGCCTTTCAAGGCCGAACTGATTGGCGAAATTCGCGAAAGCCGAATACACGGCGGGGTGATTATGTCGGCGATGGATACCGTAGCCGGTGCAGCGGGAATGACCTCCATCGATTTGGTAAAAGACCGCTTAGCAACCATCGATTTGCGCACCGATTTCCTTGCTCCGGCGCTCAACGAAGATTTGGTGGTAGAGGGCTTGGTGCGCCGCAGCGGCAACCGCGTCATTTTTATCCAAATGCAGGCTTACCACGCCTCGCAGCCCGAGGTTATCATTGCCGAAGGGCGTGCGACGTTTAGCGTGAAGCGGGAGCCGAAGGCGTAGCGCCCCTACCCTACTTGCACCGCCTCATACAAAAATACCAACTTTTCTAACCGCAAGGCCAAGCCTTCTAAATTTTTGGTTACTTCTTGGATATTGGCCTCCACAATTTCGCTGAACTGAGGCGGCACAAACAAGTTGTTTTTCAGGTCGTGTAGCTCGCCGGGGCGTTCTTGCTCCAAAAACTGCCGCTGCTGCGCGATGTAGTCTGCCAAAAGCTGGCGGCGTTCGTCCCAGTGGGCTTGCACAATGGGGTGGGGTTTTTTGAAGATGGTGGCGGTTTTTTCTACTTTTTGGGTGCGCAGGGCGATGGGTAAAATCTGCGAATTGTAATTGATTTCCAAGCTGTTTTCTTGGGCGGCCAAGCGCGCATTGACGCGGTTGGTCAAGGCAAATTGTTTGTCGTAAAGGCTGATAGAATTGTACTCCTCTGTCGAAAGACGCGCAAATTCTGCTTTTTTTACCAAACACCCATCAAAATATTGCTGGGCATTGAGCAGTTCGAAATAGTCGGTTTCGACGGGCAAGAGTTCGTCTTTGAATACCTTGTGTTTTACTTTTACCTCGGCTTCTACTTCTTCTTCAAAGGCTTCTATTTCTTTTTTTAGGTTGGTAAGGTTGATTTGCAAGCTGTAGCCGTGCTTGCGGACAATATCGACCAAGATTTGCTGCAAAGGCTCAATTTGCTGCGGACGCGCCCACAGGCAGTGCAACACCAAGAAGCAGTCCATCAAATCGACTTGGGTGCGCTCGTTCAAAAAGGCAGAAGTGCGCAGCAGGTGTACAATTTTCTTCCAGCGTCGGTCGAAGACCATTACCTTGTTTTCTGCGTCTTTTTGTTTGTCGTTGTATTGCTCAAGCTGGTATTTCAGCACTTGCAGGCAGTTGCTTACTTCGGCGGGCACTTCGACCTGCTGAATGGCCTCGGCCCAGGCTTGCAGCTCGGCTTCGGTTATTTTCAACTCAGTGGGCACATTGTCGGTGTAGAGGTTGTCGGTGGCGGTAATCATCTTGATAAAGTTGAGCGGGGTGCGCACTTCTTGCATCAGGTACCGAATCAAAAACCTGTCCCACAAGGCATCGACCCCGTCGGCTTGCAAGGGCACTTCGTTGGAGGCCGACAAAATGGCGCGGATGTTGACTGCCACTTCTTGCTCGCCGTTGCGGTAAATTTTCTCGTTCAACACCGTCAATAAGGCGTTTTGAATGGCAGGGCCTGCTTTCCAAATTTCGTCTAAGAAAACGATGTTGGCCCCGGGCAAATACCGATCGGTGAGCCGCTCGTATTTGTCTTCGTCTTTGAGTTTTTTGATAGACACCGGCCCGAAAATTTCGTCGGGGGTGCTGAATTTATTCATCAAATACTCGAAGGAATTGCCTTCCGCGAAAGCGAATTTGAGCTTGCGGGCTACCAAACTTTTGGCTACGCCCGGCGGGCCTAACAAGAAAATACTTTCGCCGGCGATGGCTGCCAGCAAGCTGAGACGCAGTGCCTCTTCTTTTTCATACATCCCTGCCGCCAGGTGTTGTAGGATTTGGCTTATTTTGGATTTGATAGACATACCCCTGCAAAACTGACGCTTCAAGCGATTTGTTTGAACGAGGAAGCAGCCGGAGGCTTTGACTCAGGTTTGTAGGTGTTGATTTGTTGCAAAAAGGCTTGGTATTGGGCGTAGATGGCTTGGAAATCGGCCTGATCGATGTCGAAATTGCCGTAATAAATGTATTCAAAATGGCGGGCCAACTGTCCAAAGGGCGCTTGGAGCGGAGTTTTGGCCAAAGCCTTTTGGTAATCGCGGTTGGTTTTGTCGGCAGCCCACTGAATCAAACGGGCTTGGGTGAGGCGTTGCAATAGTTGGTAAAAAGCAAAACGCACAGCCTCGCGGTATTGCCGGGCTTCGATGGCTTGTCGGATGCGCAGGTCTAAATCTGTTTGGCTGAGGTCTTCGGTCAATATGCCACTTTGGATGTTGAGCGACTTGGGCGAATTGTAAAAAATAGAAAGGCCCGACATCGTGCTCAGTCTGTAAATGGCAAAAACCATCACGACCACACAAAAAATTTGAATCAGCCTATCGACCCAAGTGATGTTTTCGAGGGTTTGCCGGAGCAACTGGCGCATCAGCCAAGCCCAGAAAGACTCCCACCAACGTTCAGTTCTCGCCTGCTGCTGGGGTTTTTCGTATTGGTATTGTTTGTCTTGCCGGTAGGTTGCTATTTTTTTGGCATCCAACTGGCGTTGGGAAGTCGTAGTTTGTGCCCACGCTTGTAGCCTCGGCATCGCGCCAGCGAGAAAAAGCAACAGCGCCCACCGGCAAACCCACTTAATATGTAGCTTCTTCTTCATCTTCTTCAAAAATAGTAGATTTTCCGAGGTTTTCGATGCGCCATAGCAAGCCAATGGCTTTTTTCTGCTCTACAAAACTAAAATATTGAAACGCCAAAGCCAACAAGGTGATGGCCGACACCCAAATGCCTCCCAAAAACAACAAAGCCCGGTAGATAGACCAAAAAATCTGGTTGGAATAGTTGGCCGAACGGGTGGTGTTAGACACATCGAACATCAGAATAAACACCCGCGCCAAAAATGCGAATACCTGCAACAGGTATGAAAACAGGAAGCTGATGATGAAGATGGTAAACAGCAAAATGAAGAGTTTGACCCACTTGGCCGGCTCGAAGGTGGCCGATTTGTTGGACAATAGGTAGGTCGAAAACTGAAAATATCCCCACAGGGTTGGCTGTGGCGAGAAAAAAGGCATTACCAAAATCATTGCATAGCTGATGCTGAAAAATACGGCGGGCAGCAGCAAACACAAAGCACTGAGCAACAAGCCTATGCCATAGGCCACGGTGAGCGCCAAGAGCAACGGCATTTTTTGCCATACGCCCCTGCCCACCGCCTCGACACTGAAAGAAATGGATTGGGTGGTCATCCAAAGGTATTGATACACCGTGGCGGCCACCAGCACCGGCTCCAGCAAGGCCACCAACATCAGCAAGACTGCCAGCAAAAGTTGGGCGGGGGTGTCGGCTTGGGTGAAACTATGCAACCCCAACCCGGTAACATCGACCCGGCTGTAAAGCGCCATTTCGGCCAAGACCAACAACAAAACCGGCGACCCGGCAAACAACAACAAACAATAACTCAGCCGGTTGAAATGCTGCCGCAAGAAGGCAAATGTATCGTTGATGACTTCGTAAATTTCGCGTATGCGGTATAATTCAAGCTGGGGTGGTCGCTTCATCGGTGGGTTGGGGTGTTTTGGCTGCTGCCAACCAAGGAAAAACAACGAAATAATAGACCATTCCCGCCAAGGAACCTAACACGATGGTGGCTTTGAGCCAAACGGGCATACTTTGGTAATGGCGGGTTACGAAACTTTCGATAAAACCAGCCAAGAAAAAGAAAGGAACCAAGGCGATGATGAGCCGTATGCTTTGCTGCACCCCCCTGCGAAACGATGCCAAGCGGCTGTATGTGCCCGGAAAAACCAAGCTACGCCCCAGCATCAGCCCCGAAGCGCCCCCCAACACAATGGATAAGATTTCGACGGTGCCGTGTAGCCATACCGTCAGGAAGGTATCGACCAAAAGCCCTTGCTCGAAAAACATTTGCTGAAAAGCGCCCAACATAATGCCGTTGTACAGCAAAATAAATACCGTGCCGATGCCTGCAAAAAGTCCCCAAATATAGGCTCTGAACGAGACTGCGATGTTGTTGTAGGTAATTTGGAAAAACATTTGAAATGGGTCGGAGCTTTTATACACCCCAAATGGATCGCCTTTTTGGATGTTTTGCAGGGTTAGATCGACATAATAATCGCCCAGAATCATTCGGACAAAAGAGGTATCGTAGGTGTTAGACAGCCACCCCAAGGCAAAGCCCCACACAAAAAACGCCAACGCATAGCCTAACAGGGCTTGTTCGCGGCGTAACAGCAACGGCAGCTCGAAACCATAAAACTGGATGAGTCTGTTGAGGGGTTTTTCTTTCTTGTTGCGGTAAATGTGTTGGTGGAGCTGGGCGGCCAATTGGTTGAGCAACAACGTCGTTTTGCGCTGTGGGTAGTGGGTGTGCGCATACGAAAGGTCGTCCATTACATCCATATAAATAGCTGCCAGCTCGTCGGGGCGGGTATTTTTCTGCTGGATTTTTTTGCTGTAGTCTGTCCACTTAGGCAGATTGCGTTGTATGAAAACCGGCTCTCGCATAGGCGCAAGGGGGAAAAGAAAAAAATGGCTTAGGATAATCGTTTGAGCACACGGCTAACTTACAAAAAAACGGTGGCATATAAAAACCAAAGCAGCCTTGCGGTGGGTTGCAAGACTGCTTAGCGCGGCAGAGGCTGCCCCAAAGACAACCTACCGATGCGTTTAGATGGCTTTTACGGTAACTTCGATGTTGCCGCGGGTAGCCAACGAATACGGGCATACTTGGTGGGCATCTTCTACCACTTGCTGGGCGGTGGCTATGTCCAATTTAGGCAGGTTGACCTCGATGGCTACTGCCAAGCCAAACCCGCCGGCTTCGGTTTTGCCAATGCTGGCCTTCACGGTTACCGAGGCATCGCTTACGTCGCGGCCTTGGGCTACTGCCCCGATAGCGCCCCCAAAACAAGCCGCATAACCGGCTGCAAAAAGCTGCTCGGGGTTGGTAAAATTGCCCCCGGAGCCACCCATTGCGCTGGGCATTCTGACCGGCAAATCGATGATGCCATCCGAAGATTTAACAGATCCATTTCTACCGCCTTTGCCTGTGGCTTCGGCAGTATAGAAGGGAGTGATTTTGATCATAGTATCGAAAAAGTTTTCAGTTGTGAAGAACAAAAATATGTTTTTTTGCTGAAAATCCTACCTGTCGGCATCAGGCTGTTTGGCTTTTTTTACGGAAAATCGTAAATTTGCATCCCATCATTAAGTGGCGCACCCGTAGTTCAACTGGATAGAATACCAGATTTCGGCTCTGGGGGTTGAGGGTTCGAATCCTTCCGGGTGCACTTTATTATCTTGTCGGGCTTCGGCTTCCCGCTCGCTTTCGCTTATACTCTCTAAAGGCAACACACCCCCAACCCTTCTCTAAAGACAACACACCCCCAACCCCTCTCAAGAGGGGAGTTTGACAGCAAAATACCAAATTTTAAGGT
>DMHB01000173.1 GCA_003449595.1 Microscillaceae bacterium
TTCATTGAAATATTGGCAAAAACGGGGTTTGTCAATATTTTTGATTGCACACAGCCCAAACAAATTCCAAAACAAGAAGTTGTCAATTGGATTTTGAAATATTATTTTTGTTTCAACATACTTAAATCAAACATAAACAAACACAAATCCAATGAAATCACAGTATTTTACCGAAGATCACCAACTCTTTAGAGAAAGTGTGCGTCAGTTTTTCGACAAAGAAGTAGTGCCAAACATTGATAAATGGGAAGAAGAGCGCCAAATTCCAAAATCTATTTTCCAAAAGATGGGCGAACAAGGATACTTGGGCTTGATGTATCCGGAAGAATTTGGAGGAACTGGTACTGATTTTTGGTATTCGGTGGTTTTCTTAGAAGAATTAGCCAAAACTGGCTTGGCAGGTTTTTCTACGGCTGTGAGTGTACACCAATATATGGCCACCAACCACATTTACAAAGCAGGCAGCTACGAGTTGAAGAAAAATTATTTAGAACCCGCCATCAAAGGCGAAAAAGTGGGCGCTTTGGGTATCAGCGAGCCGGTAGCCGGATCGGATGTGGCCAATATTTTGACAAGAGCCGAAAAACAAGGCGATTATTATGTAATCAATGGGTCTAAAACCTTTATCAGCAACGGTACTTATGGCGATTTCATCACGTTGGCTTGCAAAACCTCGCAGCACGGCATCAGCCTGATCGTGGTAGATTTGGATAGCCCGGGTGTTACCAAAACAAAACTCAAGAAAATGGGATGGCATAGCTCTGACACTGCCGAAATTAGTTTCGACAATGTGAAAGTGCCTGTGGGCAACCTGATTGGTCAAGAAAATATGGGCTTCTATTACTTGATGGAAAGCCTTCAGTTAGAACGTTTGGTAGCCGCTTGTATGGCAGTGCCCGGCGCGCAAGCAACCGTCGATTTGACCGTAAAATATATCCACGAACGCCAAACTTTTGGAAGACCTTTGGCCAAATACCAAGTAATCCGTCATACCTTGGCCGACTTGCTTACCGAAATTGAAATGGCGCGCCAAATGGTTTACAACACTTGCTGGTTGTTTACGCATGGCGAAAATGTAGTCAAAGAATGCTCTATGGCGAAATTATACACCTCAGAGTTAGCTAACAAAACGGCTGATAAATGCTTGCAATTCTTTGGTGGCTACGGTTATATGGAAGATTTCCCGATTTGCCGCACTTACCGCGACGTTCGTGTGGGTACGATTGCAGGTGGTTCGTCTGAAATTATGCGCGAAATCATCGCCAAAGTAACTCTGGATGGCGTAAACTTTAATCCGGTTTACAACAATGGCGCAAAAGCGAAGGCCGAAGTATAATCATCACGATTGAATATTTGTCTTTCAACCTGTGTGGTATAAAAACCGCACAGGTTTTTATTTTTCTATTTGCATCAATGCCAATTTGCAAGCCATCAAAAACTCAAAAGTTTCTAAATGGCGTTTGGCTTCGGCTAAGTTTTTTCCCCAAGCATATAGTCCGTGACCGGCCAACAAGTATCCCCAGAAAGGCTTGGTTTGAGGTTGGTATTGCGCAATCTTATGGCTTAGTTGAAGAATATCTTGACTATTTTGAAAAACAGGTAGCCAAACTTTCGTCTGGTGAGTTTCGATACCCCGCAACCCTTTCAACACTTCCCAATCTTCTAACCAAAAGCCCCTGTCGAACCGGTAATGTTGTGATAACACTGTACCCGCTAAACTATGGGTATGCAAAACAGCCCCCACCTCGGGAAACTGTGCATACAACTGCGTGTGAAGCAGTGTTTCTGCCGATGGGCGCAAATATTCATATTCCGGAATTGGGCTTCCTGTGGAGTCAACAACCATCAAGTGGTTGTCTGTAAATGCCGACTTGTCCACTCCCGAAGAAGAAATCGTGTAGGTATGTTGATAGGGCTCAGGGTTGCGAAAAGAATAATTGGTACTGGTGGCCGGCGACCACCCCTTGGCGTGGATTTGGTGTATCAGCGCAACCAAATTTTGGCGGCTTTCTCGATAAATCGGGTTGGTTTGCAGAGCTTCCATATTGGTAAGATTCGGTAGGCTACAAAATTAGAAAAAAGCCACTACAAACTACACTTGGGCATACTTGGCTGAAAATTCCTGCAAAATTTTATCGTAAAATTGCTCATAATGAGGCAAAATAAAAGAAATATCAAACTCTTTGGCGCGGTTTAAGGCGTTTTTACGAAACCTGGGCAGGTTTTCGTCAGATAAAATGGTCAATGCGTTTTGGCTCATCGCGGCCACATCGCCTACTTCACTGTTGAAACCGGTAACCCCATCGATGTTCAATTCGGGAATACCGCCGGTGTTCGAGGCTATCACCGGTACTTCGCAGGCCATCGCCTCCAAGGCTGCCAATCCAAAACTTTCTTTTTCGGAAGGCATCAAAAATAAATCGGCCACCGAAAGTACTTCTTCGATCACGTCGAGCCTGCCCAAAAAGCGCGTGTCTTCGTGAATGCCTAACTCGCGGCTTAGTTCTTCCATCGCTACACGCTCCGGGCCATCGCCTACGAGCAAAAGTTTGGCCGGAATGACTTGTCTGATGTTTTTGAAGATGGCCAAAATGTCTTGAATACGCTTTACTTTTCTAAAGTTGGAAGTATGCACCAATAGTTTTTCGTCTTGAGGGCAAATGGCTTTTTTAAAGTGATCTTTGCATTGTTTTTTAAAGCGGTTTAAATCGATGAAATTGGGAATGACTTCAATGTTCTTTTTTATATCGAAGTGTGCATAGGTGTCGTTTTTTAGACTTTGCGAAACAGTAGTAACTCCTTCCGACTGGTTGATGCTAAAAGTTACTACCGGCTCAAACGAGGCATCTTTCCCAACCAAGGTAATGTCAGTACCGTGTAGGGTGGTTACTACCGGCACATCGAAGCCCTGCGCCCGCAAAATTTGCTTGGCCATAAATGCTGCCGAGGCGTGCGGAATGGCATAATGCACGTGGAGGAGGTCTAATTTTTCAAAAGTAGCTACGTGAACAATTTGGCTGGTAAGCGCCAATTCGTAAGGCGGGTATTGAAAGAGCGGATAGTTGGGTAAATAAACTTGGTGGTAAAAAATATTTTCGTTCAAAAAATCTAACCGAACAGGTTGCGAGTAAGTAATAAAATGCACTCGATGCCCTTTTTCAGCCAATCCTTTACCCAGTTCAGTGGCTACCACTCCACTTCCGCCGAAAGTAGGGTAACATACAATGCCAATTTTCATTCAAATGTTGTTTAATGTGCAGTTATTTTGTTCAGGCAGTATTAGAGCTGGATGGCAAAAAGGGTGATATCATCACGTTGTTCGATGCCTTCTTGGATATATTGTTGTAAGAATGTTTTAATTTTCTTTTCCTGATCTTCGATAGAAAACGGAGCAAGTTGCCGAATAAGTTCCAAAAAACGAATTTTGCCAAATTTTTTGCGC
>DMHB01000019.1 GCA_003449595.1 Microscillaceae bacterium
TTTTCGGAAGTAGTATTGAAGCACACCCAAGCCCAGCTCTATAGTGTGGATTATTCGGCTGCCGTAGAAGTCAACTATGCGCATCATCACCAGGCTTTCGCCGATAGGTTTACAGCTTTACAAGCCAGTATTTATGCCCTGCCCTTTCCGCCACAGCAGTTCGATAAGGTCTTTTGCTTTGGCGTGTTGCAGCACACCCCGGATGTACGAAAGTCGGTAGCCTCTTTGGCTGCTATGGTAAAGCCTGGCGGCGAATTGGTGGTCGATTTTTACCCTTATCGGGGATTTTGGACCAAGTGGCAAGCCAAATATTGGTTGCGCCCCTTCACCAAAAAAATGTCGCAAGAGGCATTGCTGGCGTGGATCGAACGAAACGCTGATAGTTGGATTCGATGGTATTTCTTTTTTGAAAAAATAGGCATTGGCCGGATTTTCAACCGGTTTTTGCCTATTTGTGATATTCGCCACACACTTCCTCCCAACCTATCTGCTGCACAATTGCGCGAGTGGGTAGTACTCGATACACTCGATATGCTTTCGCCGGCCTACGACCAACCCCAACGCATTGCCACCGTAAGAAGCTGGTTTGAGCAGTTAGGATTTACCCAAATTTTTGCCGGGTATGTCTATGTAGAAAACCAGCGGATAGCGGTTGTAAAAGGCAAAAAGTAACTTGGAAGGGGTTGGCTTGGCCTTCCCCTCAAGGGTTCAAGAAGCTATCAGCCTACTTTCTCTTTTTGTTGGTGCGCAGTCATGCCACCCATCACCTGCTGCATAATCAACACCTTGCCCCAACGAGGCACAGTACGCAAGGCATAGACCAATAGTTTGGTAAGCAAACCCGGAAGCACAGTTGTCTTTCTGCCAAGTGCCTTCAAAATAGGCACACCTACCTGTTCAGGCTTGAGTGTCATAGCCATTTGCATATCGGCACGTTGGCCAAACCCACTGGCTACCGGTCCGGGAGCTGCGGCCAATACATCGACTTGGTGAGGCTTTAGCTCCACAGCCAAGGCTTCGGCCAATGATTGCACATAGGCTTTGGTGGCTGCATAATTGGCTGCAAAAGGCACTCCTTGAAAGGCCACCATCGAGCTAAGCAAAATAATACCTCCACGTCGTTGCGCCACAAACTGCTGGCTGAAATGGTGTGTCAATACCAACAAAGCTTCGCAGTTGACCCGCAGCATTTCTACTTCTTCGCGCAAAGCGTTGGTCAATAATTTGCCCGAGGTGCCATAGCCCGCCGACACCACCAAAAGCCCTACCGGCAACCCTTCTGTAGCAGCTATCAGCTGCGCCCTGCCCTCGTCGGTAGCCATATCGGCAGCAACCGGTCTGACTTCTACGCCATAAAGTTGGTGCAACTGATTGGCTACTGCTTGTAGTTTTTCTATTTGTCTGCTGTTCAGCACCAGATGAAATCCTGCGGAAGCCAACTGAGTAGCCAGCTCTAACCCAATGCCCGACGAGCCTCCGGTAACCACGGCCCAAGTGCCATAGCGCATCTGAAGCCGTTTTTTTTCTGTGGATGATAGTTTCATTGGTTATGTGAGTTGAAAGTGGTGGCTTCGGCTTTTTTCTTCAATCCATACAGCCATCGATCGTGCATTTTCTTGAGTTTATTGGGTTGGAAAATTTTTTCTAAGAAAGTAAGCCATCCATTTTGCGATTCTTGTGTAATCACTGTACAGCCAAATTCGGTGGGTAAAATGAGCCAAATATGGTATCCTTGGATACTTTTCTTGCGCGACTCCCAAGCCAAATAGCGGTTAGGCTCGAAGGCTTGTATGGTTGTTTGAAACTGCAAACCCATTGTTTGCCACTGAAAAACGGTTTGGCTTCCCAAAGTAGTGCCGTTTGTTTGATCAAAGGTAACCTGTTTAGCCCCTTCATACCAGGTTTCCCACTGCAAGGCATCTATCAAAATATGCCATACTACCTCGGGCGAAGCATTGATGTCGATTTCGTTGTGTACAAAAAATTTACTTTCTGAAGGTAAATACGCCGAAGGCCACACTATTTTATCGGCATAATTGCCTATAAGTTGTTGCGCCGATAAAGGGGTTAGCAAGCCAAACATACTTAAACTTGCCACTAAAAAGATGAATTTTGCCATAATTTCTAAAATTTTGATTGGCAAAAGTAGCGGCAGGTTTGCTGTCGAAACGATAACAAATGTTTAGTCTTTTCGGAAATCAGTTTTTTTCAGCCGGCTTAGGTGTACCGGAGTAATACCCAAGTAGGAGGCAATCATATGCTGCGGCGCTCGGTTATGGATGTTGGGAAATACGTCAGTAATGCTGTCATAACGTTGCTTGGGTGTACGTGCATATAGGTTTTTGATGCGGTTGTCTTGGTAAATAAAATAAAACTCGGCAATCAGCCTACCCAGTTTTTGCCCTTCCTGTAGGTGCAAATATCCCCATTCGATGGCCTTGCGGGGCATTACAACCACTTGCGTAGGCGCTAAGGTTTGCAAGGTGTATAAAGCGGGCTTTATTTGTATAAAACTTGAATAATCGGCTATAAACTGATTTTCTAAGGCAAAATGAATGGTATGGTCTGTGCCTTCGCTATCGGTAACAACTACGCGCACAATGCCTTGATTGATAAAAAAGATTTCGTGCGGAATGACATCAGGTTGGCTAAGTATTGCATTGCGTTCAAAATTTGTGGTATAGCACAAATCAAGGAGGTGGTCTATTTCCGCTTGCGAAATGCGGATCATTTGCTTGATAACATTCATAATTTGTTCCATACCTCTATCCATCTGACTTTTGTAACACCTTCTTCTTTTCAAACCATTCTTTAGATCGGAAGAGCACACGTCTGA
>DMHB01000075.1 GCA_003449595.1 Microscillaceae bacterium
AAAGCCATTTGCTCCTTATAGGTTTCTAACTTATCCTGAAAAGGCTTACTTTTTTCGAGTTGAGGTTTTAGCTTTTCCTTCAATGCTGCTACTTTTTCTCTGTTACCTTTTTCTTTTTCAATAGTACTCAATTCAAGGTATTCTTTCACGAGATTGTCATTCTTGAAGATAGTTTCTATTTGATTTTGTGCAAAGCGAATATTCCTTTCGGTTGTTTTTTTCTTCGATTCTAAGGAGTCAAGCATCACATCCACATTTTTACGTTGTGCAGGATCCAAACTGCCCCCACGTTCAGGATTGATAGGAAACTGATCTTTGACCTCAATAACTTCTACTGAAACGCCACTTTTTTCAGTTACTTTCCCTACGAACAAACTAAACTTGCGCCCTGAGCCGTCAGGTACAACAGGGAGGTTATCAATATCTTTCAGGAGACTAGTCAATAGTTCTTTTCTTTGAATAGGCATGTTTTTCTCCAATTGATATTTACTGATTAGAGAATCTAACACGGGCTTGGTGCCTAAAGTATCTCTGAATACTTTCACTTTATCATTTCCTAAATCTTGCTCGCGGACGTTCACGATTAAAAACTTACCATTTTTAGCGAAATCTATCAATTCTTCCCAAGTTTTAGCATAGGACTTATTTTGGATTTGATAGGCGACTTGCAACTCGCGTAATAAGTGTAGTTTATTTTTGATAGCATTTTCTACCTTCTCGATTTTTTCAGCATTTTCGATCGGCCCTTTTACCGCAGCAAATAAATACCAAGATAGAAAGGCTATAATCGGAATGAGCGCGAGCGTAAAAATTTTTGTTTTCATTGTTACAGCAGAATTAAAAAGAAAATTTGATACCTATAATTATGTTTATATTATTTTAAATAACTTTGCAAACTCAATAATTCCTCCCAAGTAGTACAATTATGCAAACATTGATGCAGATTAACCTGGGGTTCTTGTTTCAACTCATCAATGCTCCAAAAGGCGATTTCACTAATAATCTGTTGGTCTTCAGACATTTCGGGATCATATCCGGTTTGTAAGATACCACCTTGTTGCTCTACCACAAAAAATAACTCAATTGCATGCAATGGTGGATCTAAAAACTCATTTACGAAGCTAAAATGTTTGATTTGGATGACCAAACCTGTTTCTTCTAAAAACTCACGATACAAACTCTCTTGTATGGTGTCGCCAAATTCAACGCCTCCACCCGGTGGAGCCCACAAATAATTTTGTCCGCCTCCCAAGTATTGGTGCTTCACCAATAAAATCCTATCATTTTGAACAAGTAAGCCTGAACATCTTATGCGAAGCTTGTTGCCGAATGTTTGAATGATTTGTGAAGCAGTATTATCCATTTTTTGACGGACAAAAATACAATAATTGATTTGTTCTATCCAAATTTTTTGAGTTTACTCTATGCGATAATTTTTACTCATTCTTTCTTCACGAACATATCATTGAAGTATATCTTATCTTCTGGACAACTTATATACTCAGGTTGAACTTTTTGGGTCTATATTTTGTATTTTTGACAACTAAATTCAATTAACACATTAAATTTTATGGGAAAAGCGCTTGTAATCACCGATGAAAATTTTTCAAACATAATAGCTGAAACAGATAAACCTGTATTGGTCGATTTTTGGGCTGAATGGTGTGGGCCTTGTAAAATGATCGCGCCAACTGTTGAAGAATTGGCAGCAGAATACGAAGGGAAGGCAATTATAGCGAAAGTTGACGTAGATTCAAACCCCAACGTATCAATGGAGTTTGGTATTCGCAGTATCCCTACTTTGCTACTATTCAAAAATGGGAAAGTAGTTGAAAAAGTAGTAGGGGTTAACCCAAAGCAAGTTTTAGCGCAGAAAATAGAAAGTCATTTATAAGTTATTCTTTTAAGAGCGCTCTTAAGGCGCTCTTTTTTTATTTTCATTCAAATTGCAGAAAAGTGTTGTATTTAGTCGCTGTCGGCAATATCGATATTATCTTAGCAGGATATGGGATGCCCATTTGCCAGTACTGCCATGGCTAATGCTTAATCCGAGTGTGGCAGACGCCACAAAAGATGACCGTACCTTGTCCAAGTGTATCAAAATAACCCAATACAATGGTTTTGGAGGGTTAGGTGTGTTTAATATATTCGCATACAGAAGTACTAACCCTAAGATACTAAAATCAATAGCCAATCCTGAAGGAAAACGGAACGACTACTATCTTTCAAAATTAGCCATCCACCAACCTTTGGTGTTAGCTTATGGCAACCAAGCAGAAAATATTAATCCTATTCGACTCAAGCATGTACTTCGACAAATGGTAGCGCTACAAACTACTTTTTTTTGTTTGGGGACTACTGATGCAGGTCATCCAAAACATCCTTTGTATTTGGCTGCATATAGCCAGTTGTTGCCTTACGAACCCATCATATAACAATGCTTATATCTGTTCTAATTGCGACTTATAATGGCTTAGAGAAAGTAAAAAACTGTATAAATGCTTTGGATAGCCAATCTTTTGGCGATTTTGAAATCATCGTATTGGTAGATGGATCAACAGATGATACCGCTGAGATGCTGAGAAAATTACCTTTTTATAAGAAATTAAAGGTGGTAGAGCAGGCCAATGGTGGTAGAGCTGTAGCCCGAAACCAAGCGGCCAGTTATGCACAAGGGGAATTATTTATTTTTTTAGATGATGATACCCGCCCAATACCTACTTGTATCCAAAGGCATGTAACACATCACTTACAACACCCCCATTCGGTCTTGGTGGGCAATCCTATTGAAGATTTGCAAATGATGAAAACAGATTTTCAGCGTTTCAAGCAGCGATTGAGTGCCCAGTGGGCTGATGACCTTGCCAGTCAAGTAGCGCCGTTGCCTTATCCATTTCTAACGGCTGCCAATTTTTCTATCAGTAGAGAAATTTTTTATCTTGTAGGTGGGTTTGACAGCAGACTAAGGGATGCTGAAGATTATGAGCTGGCCATCCGGTTGTTTCAAAAGCAAGTGCCTATTTATTTTGATAAAAACTGTATTGCCTGGCACGATGATTTTCTTACTTGCAAGCGATACGTTCAAAGGCTGAGGGAATACAGTAAAGCGCACCAACAATTAGAAGCCTTGCGTCCCGAAATTTTTGAGCATTTTCCCAGTCGCCAAATTATACCCCCTAAAGGCTGGAAAAAAATGCTATATGAAATAGCATCTTTGCCAATTTGGGTTTGGTGCATCGATCACTTTAATTTTTTTCGGTTCTTGCCAAGCCGGTGGCGGTATAAATGCTATGCAGCTGTAGTTACGGGATTGTCATCTTTTTATCCGCATAGGTCAGTAGGTAGGTAAGTCAGTAAAGTTTGTGGAAGCCCGACAAACTTTGTAACTTTGCATCCCGTTTAGTAGAATGGATTTATTTATTTTCTTTGATATTGGGGTCGACCGGTTTTGACAGCTTGAGAAATTGGTTGTAAGCACGTCAGAAGTTGAAAGTATCTTCTGTAAAAAAGACTTTCAAACCATAATTGGCGAAAATAACTACGCCCTCGCTGCTTAATTTATATAATTAACTAGTGAGTGTCTCGCAAGCTCCTCGTTCTGCCGAGTTTGCATTCGAGACATCGAACCGCAGAACTAATCTAAAATCCGACGTTGGTTTTGGGTAAAAACTTTAATCGTCTAAGGTGTTTGATAGGGCGTTGTGCCCCAGTCTTCGCTCGAAAATTTAAGCACAAATAAACGTGTAGAAAGCTTCTTGGTTTCCTTGTTTGGACGAGGGTTCGAGTCCCTCCGACTCCACCAGTAAATGTAAAAGTCCTGAAAGTTATTTTTCAGGACTTTTTTATTTTACTCGACTGTTACAGATTTGGCTAAATTTCTTGGTTGGTCAACATTGCAACCACGCATAACAGCTATGTGATAAGAAAGTAGTTGTAATGGGATTACTGCCAAGAGCGGAGTAAGCGCTTCGTGTGTAGCAGGAATTTCAATGGTGAACTCGGCCATTTCTTTGATGTGTTGATCGCCTTCAGTTACTACGGCTATTACACGGCCACTACGCGCTTTGACTTCCTGAATATTAGAAATGATTTTTTCATATGAACTATCGGAAGTAGCGATGAATACGACAGGCATTTCTTGGTCTATTAAGGCAATGGGGCCGTGTTTCATCTCAGCTGCCGGGTATCCTTCCGCGTGAATGTAAGAGATTTCTTTCAACTTCAAAGCCCCTTCCAAAGCTACGGGGAAATTGTAGCCACGACCTAAATACAAAAAGTTTTTCGAATCTTTGAACAACGCAGCTATTTCTTGAATTTGAGGGTTAAGTTGGAGGCAGCGTTCAATTTTGGAAGGTATTTGGTCTATCTCTACTAAAAATTCTCGGTATCTGCTTTCTGTGATAGTGCCTTTTTTATATGCAATATAAATGGCCATCATCGTTAGCACGGTTATCTGACTTGTAAAAGCTTTGGTACTAGCCACGCCAATTTCAGGGCCTGCGTGTAAATAGGCACCTGCATGGGTAGCGCGGGGGATAGAAGATCCAACTGCATTACAAACACCAAAAATAATAGCCCCTTTTGACTTAGCCAGCTCAATGGCAGCCAACGTATCGGCTGTCTCGCCTGACTGAGAAATGGCAATTACAATG
This sequence comes from Microscillaceae bacterium, assembly GCA_003449595.1. Taxonomy (GTDB): domain Bacteria; phylum Bacteroidota; class Bacteroidia; order Cytophagales; family Microscillaceae; genus UBA8158. The sequence continues at coordinate 4,653 of DMHB01000075.1, forward strand.
TCATTTTCACGAATAATTGGATTTCGATACCTAAATTCGGAAGCATATTCTACTTCAACCGGTATGCGAGCCAATTCTTCAAAAATATATTCAGCTACCAATCCTGCGTGCCAAGAAGTGCCACAACCAATAATGATAATACGCTCTGCATTGACAATGTGACTGAGGTATTCGTTCAATCCACCCATTTGCAATCTCCCTTCATCAGCATTGATACGCCCGCGCATACTATCACGTACAGACTTGGGTTGTTCAAAAATTTCTTTCAGCATAAAGTGCTCAAAACCATTCTTCTCAATGGCTTCAAGTTCCATATCCAATTGATGAATGTAAGGCTTTACAGCAATAGCATCTAAGCGTTTGATATGTAATTCGTGGTTGTTGATGGTAGCAATCTCGTGGTCATTCAAATACACTACTTGTTTGGTATATTCGATGATAGGCGTTGGATCGGAGGCGATGAAAAACTCATCTTTGCCAATTCCGATAGCCAAAGGGCTTCCTTTTCTAGCGGCAATCAACTGCTGAGGTTCATCGGTAGAGAGAATAACCAAGGCATACGCTCCAACCACTTTATGTAAGGCCAATCGAACAGCCTCTTCTAAGGAGCATTGGACGTGTTCTTTGATATCTTCAATAAAATGCGCTAAAACTTCAGAGTCCGTATCGCTTTCAAATAGGTGTCCTTTGTTGAGTAAATCTTGTTTGAGCACAGCATAATTTTCAATGATGCCGTTATGAATAAGCACTAATTTTTTACTAAATGAATAATGAGGGTGTGCATTGATGTCGTTAGGTTCGCCGTGAGTAGCCCAGCGGGTGTGCCCTATGCCAATATGTCCATCTAATTTCAGACCTTTCACAGCAGAGGCCAAATCATCTACTTTCCCCTTTTTCTTATAAACGTTCAGTTCGCCGTTGAGTAATGCGATACCGGCACTATCATAACCTCTGTATTCTAAGCGTTTTAACCCCTTCATAATCACTGGGTAAGCTTCTCTAAAACCGGTATAAGCTACAATTCCACACATAATGATTAATGCTCAAAAAATAATAAATAGTTTATCGTATAACGGCGTAATAAAGTTCTAAACGAACAGACTTAAATTCGCTTCTATTGGCATTGAAGACCATCCTATTCATAGAAACCAACCCTGCGCGCGCAGCACGATTATTGGGATCTAACAACGGATTTTGTTGTTGGAAAGGGTTTTGAATAAACTCTCTCACAGCTATTTTCCTACTTTTAATACCATCAATCATTCGTTTAAAATGATTGGTAATGATGGCTGGATACCCGCCAAAGATAGCTCCAAAACCTGCCACCAAAGGTGCTCTGGTTTCCTGCAAAGGGGCTCCGTCTTGTTGCACGAATACTGGAAATGTATTGGCATCACGAATAACACGATTATCATTGGTCATTTCGGTGAAAGCAATGCGGGAGGGCTGTTTAAAGAAAAGCGAAAAAGAATTATTGGCTAAGAATAAAACTAACTCTGCTTTGGTGATAATGGTATTCCCTAAGTTCTTAAAAGCTTGCACGTAAGGAAACTCTAACAAAGTAGCTATTCCCAAGGCATTGTGTACAGCCGTTTGCTGATTAGAATTGGCAGAGGCCAGAGGCTGCGAAAGCCCATTCAGGCCAGCCAAAGGAGAACCAGCACGATCGTTCTGAATGTTGGTAAAGCTTCTAAAATTATTTATGAAAAGGGTTAGTTGTTTAGGAGAGCCATCGTCCACATCGGTATAATACAAAATTAGCTGAATTCCTCCAATTCCAAATCCCGCTATGCCTGCATCGTCTATGTCGTTAGGTTGTACGGTCAACCCTTTGATGGTTTGTTGAAAAGCTGAGATGGTTAACCGCTGGGCAGCTAAGTTGAATATCTGTTGGCCAAAGTTATCTGCCAATCTAATATTCATAGATTTCAAACCTAATTCTTGGGTTAGATTTTGGATGGAAAAAGTTCGCTGCCCCAATGGGGTAGGATCGAAAGCTACTGTACTGTAATTGAAATAAATGGTATCGTTCAGATCTTGAGTAACACGATGTACCCTGAAAGTCTGGTTTTTGGTCGTATCGCCATAAGAAGCATTGGTGGCTGGCATTGCTAACCGCAGCGCTACAGAATCATAACGAGGAGCAGAGCCGGTAAGCGCAACGATGGTGTCATTTGGTACAAAAAGGGCAAAAAAGCTTGACCGGATGACACCTAAGGCAGGGTCTCTGTATCGCCCGGCCAAATAAATATTGCTTTCACTTGTCTTAATCGAATCTAACAAAACTGTTGAGGCACGGATGGTTACTGTATCGGTAAACACGATTTGAAGTTGCTCGCCGGGGCCTTGCAAACGAGTGCCAAGGTTTTTGGCTCTTTCGCAAGACCAAACACCCAACAAACAACACCAACAGGCCAAAACCGCGAAGATTTTAGTCGGTGCTGATAAGTTCATGGTAAAGGTTATAATAAGTATCTGAATAGTTGCTATCAGGCGCAATGGCTAAAAAATGGCGCTTGATTTTGGCTACATCTTGGAAAAAAGAATCTATTTCTTGGGTATTGTCTTCGCCGGCTTTGATAACTGCATCGGCATATTGTAAGCCAATTTTGATAAAGCCCTGATAGTCGGCAGATTGCAAAGTAGAAATCATTTCATCGTTGATATCTACCATTTTGACTTTTTCTAAGAGGCTTTTATCAAATTTATGATCAAAACTGTTGTTATAAATGGTAAATACAGTTTTTGAATCTTTAAAGATAGGATCGTTTTTATAAGTAGTTTTCAGGTACATTGGAATCAGACTGGTCATCCAATCGTTACAATGTACGATGTCGGGCTGCCAACCCAATTTTTTTACAGTTTCGAGAGATCCTTTGCAGAAAAATATAGCACGCTCGTCATTATCGTCATAAAATTTCTGGTTGCTATCGTGAAATACGTACTTTCGCTGAAAGTAGTCTTCATTATCGATGAAGTAAACTTGTAGCCGGGCATTAGGAATAGAAGCTACTTTGATAATGAGTGGTTTTTCCTCGTCGCCGATCGAGATGTTGATGCCTGAAAGTCGCACTACCTCGTGCAGCCTGTTTTTACGCTCGTTGATAAGCCCAAATCTTGGCACGAGAATGCGGATTTCCATCCCACGCTCTTGCATAGCCTGGGGTAATTTTCGGACAAAATCTGCGACTTCGGTGGTTTTGAGAAAGGGGTTGATTTCACTAGCAACGTAAAGGATTCGAAGTTTACCCATGTTTTACGTTTATTAAGAATTGAATAAGAAATTGATACGCACTGCAAAATTACAAAATTTTTCAGTCATTTCAATAATTTGTAGAAATGATGTAGCTTTGCACCCCGTTATGCGGTCGTAAATCCTCTATTGCCATGCAGGTATTTCAAGAAATTAATCCCTTAAAAGCCTTTTTACACCAAAAAAAACGGGAAGGAAAAAGAGTTGGTTTCGTACCCACCATGGGTGCGCTTCACCAAGGGCATATTTCTTTAATCAATGCTTCAACTGAGCATAATGATATTACTGTTTGCAGTATTTATGTAAACCCTACGCAATTTAACAACCCCGCTGATTTAAAAAAATATCCCCGTACTTTGGCTGCTGATAAAGCTATGCTTCAAGACGCAGGTTGCCAAGTATTGTTTTTGCCAGACAATGCGGTGATGTACCCCGTAGAAACGAAGCTACAGCTGAACTTTGGAAGATTAGAAAAAACCATGGAAGGCAAACATCGCCCTGGGCATTTCAATGGGGTGGGCTTGGTGGTTAGTAAGCTATTGCATATTGTGGAGCCTGATGTGGCTTATTTTGGACAGAAAGATTTGCAACAATACCTCATCATCAGGCAAATGGTGCAAGAGCTATTTTTCCCTACTGCTTTGGTGTGTTGCCCCATTGTTCGTGAGCCGGATGGGCTGGCTATGTCGTCGCGCAATGTAAGGCTTAGCAAAGCAGCGCGGAAAAAGGCAACCATACTTTATCAATGTTTGTCTGAAGCAAAGACATTATTTATTGAGGGGCGTGCTTCTGTTGCGCAAATCAAAAAATATGTCGGGCAAAAATTAACAAACCAAACTGATTTGATGTTAGAATATTTTGAAATTGTTGATGCGCATAATCTTTTACCTATCACCAAAACATACAAGACCGACCAAGTTGCCTTTTGTATAGCGGCTGAAGTGGGAGGTATCCGTTTGATCGACAATCTTTTCTTGAACGAGGCAATTCATATTTAGCCAATTTTTTCATGTGGGTAGAAGTTCTTAAATCCAAAATCCATCGCGTAAAAGTAACCCAAGCTGAACTGCATTATGTAGGAAGCATTACTGTTGACGAAGCACTCCTTGAAGCTGCCCAAATGTTTGAAAATCAAAAGGTTCAAATTGTTGATGTAAACAACGGCGAACGATTTGAAACTTATATCATCAAGGGCAAACGGGGTAGTGGCGAAATTTGCCTCAATGGCCCGGCAGCGCGCTGTGTACAAGTAGGCGACATCATCATCATCATTGCCTATGGATTACTGCCCGAAGCTGAGGCACGTCTTTATAAGCCGGTGGTTGTTTTCCCAGATGAGCATAACCAACTGATTTGATTCCTGATGCGTATGCTATCCAAATACCTAAAGGTTGGCCTACAGGCAATCCTTTCCTTGGCGCTTGCGTTGTGTGTTCTTTATTGGGCTTTGGGTTCTATTGATGCAAAACAGTTAACAACTCCTTTTCGTCAAGCAAATTATTTTTGGGTGGTTGTCGTGATTGGATTGAGCTTTCTGGCTCATACCTTGCGAGCCTACCGCTGGCTGCTGGTAGCTGGCGCTCGGCAAGTCTCACTTTCAACTTCTCTTTCAAGCGTATTAGTGGGCTATTTGGTCAATTTGCTTATTCCGCGTGCAGGCGAACTGGCGCGCTGTGGTATCTTGAAGCAAGCAGCCCAAGTAGATATTAGCTTTAGCCTTGGCACCATTGTAGTGGAACGCATCATCGATGTATTATTTCTGTTGTTGATTCTTTTGGTGGTGCTTGTGGGCGAGTTTCAGTGGGGGGTGCAATTGTTTAACCAGACTGTAGGAGGGCGTTTAGGGTCTGTTGCCTCCTATTTGGGACAATGGTCCGTGTGGCAGTTGGGTTTATTGGGTGTTTTGCTTGTCGGATTGAGTGTTTTGGGAGGTTGGTTGCTTTGGGTGGGCGCTCAACGGCTACAGTTTTTGCAAAAAGTATGGCAGTTTATTCATTCGTTTGCCGAAGGACTGCTTTCAGTGTGGCAGCTCAAATCGTTTGGCTGGTTTGTAGCCAGTAGTATAGGTATTTGGATGTGTTATTTTCTGATGACCTACTTGCTGTTTTGGGCTTTGCCCGACACTGCCAATCTGAAGTGGTGGACGGCGGTCTTAGTCTTTGCTGCCGGAACCTTAGGAATGGCTGCTCCGGTACAAGGAGGCATAGGCGCCTATCATTTGTTGGTTCAACAAGCCCTTGTTTTTGAAGGCCTTACACCCGGACAAGGAATCTTGCTGGCTACTTTTTGGCACGCCATTCAAAGTTTGGCCAGTTTGGTGCTGGGGATAGGTGGGGTGCTGTGGCTGACTTGGACAGGCTTTTGGCGCACAACAGCATTCCCCGCCAAGGTTTAAAGTTTAAAGCCTACCACCAACATATCGTCAGTTTGTTTATGACCCCGCATCCAAGCTTCCATTGTATTTTTGAGGATATTTTCCTGCTCAGGAAAAGGTTTTTGATGTATCTCGACCAGTAGCTCCTTGAACTTCTTCTTCATAAATTTTAATCCTTGTGGCCCGCCAAACTGATCTACATACCCGTCGGAAGTCATATAAAAATAGGTCGGAGAAGTATATTGGATGGTTTGTGTAGTAAACAACCTTTCTTTTTCTTTGAAAGCCTTACCACCTATGGGTAATTTATCGGCACTTATTTCAGAAAGTTGATTTTGCTGAATAAAAAACAGCCCGTTTTTCGCACCGGCAAACTGGAGTTGTTGCGCGGCTATGTCGATCACACAAAAGGATAAATCCATCCCGTCACGGTTTTCGGTTTCATCTTGTTTGAGGGCAAAATTGACTCCTTTGTGTAGCTCTGCCAACACAGTACCCGGGTCGATGATTTCGCGACGGCCAATAATGTCGTGCAGGATTTGGCTGCCGATCATACTCATAAAAGCCCCCGGAACACCGTGACCGGTAGCATCGACAGCGGCTAAGTAGTACTTCTCGTTTTCGAATCCGGTCAAAACCCTTGAAACGCCTTTGTTGGTGCTTACTTCTTCATAAATCGGTTGTACTTCGGTATGGGCAAACCAGTAAAAATCGCCACTGACAATGTCGCGAGGTTTGAGTAAAATAAATATTTCAGGCAAATATTTTTGGATGCGTTCTAATGTAGGCAACATAGCCGATTGAATGCGGCGGGCATAGTTGATGCTATCAATGATTTTCTTGTTTTGCTCATTGATCTGGATATAAGCATTTGAATTTTCGAGCGCAATGGTCGTAAATATGGCGATGTTGCGTAAAATATCGACGTGATATTCCGTAAAGGCGTTGATTTCGGTGCTTTGTACGGTCAGCAGGCCGATGCGCTGTTGCGAGGAGGTAAGCGGGATATACACGAATGCACGGCGGTTGCCGTAGTCTTTCAGCGAAATATCGGTGGCAAAATAGTTTTCATATTCCTGTTGGATGTCTTGGATAATGACCACTTCTTGGTTTACAAAACAATATACCGACAAGCTTTTATCATCGTTGAGCGATTGATGCGAGGTTACGATTTTACCTGTGCCATCGCCTTTTTCAGTAAAAAAGTCTAACTGGTTGTGTGTTTCGTTGTAAATACCAATGGCCAAAGAGTTGGCATCTTCAATCAGGGCGTGAATGCTGATATAAACCGTTTCAATGATATTTTCGATGGTGAGGTTGGAGGTGATACTTTGCCCGATGCGGTTCAGCAGTTTGATGTTTTCAAAGCTCTGTTCCAACTGGTCGCGCTGTTCTTCGAGTTCAATTTTTTTCTGCGTAACTTCTGCGTTGCGTTCTTGCAGTTTTTTGAACATCAAGCCGAAATCACTCGATAGGCGGCCAATTTCATCTTGGGTTTCTATTTGGACAAGTTGAATATCGGGGTCGAAATTATTTTCAATGATGAGTTGAATAGATTCACTCAAATCCTCAATAGGTCTTCCTAAGGTGCTTACAATTTGATAGCTAATGAAAATGATGATTCCCAAAAAGAAGAGCAAAAGAAAGATGATGATGGTTTTAAGCAAAAACCTATATTGCCAAGAGCGTGCATAGATCGTTTCTTCCATCGCATTGATTTGGCTTTCGACCTCAGCCGAAATTTGGGCAAACCGCTTCTTTAACCCTTGTTCGCTTTGTAGCCCTACAATTTTTTCGAGTTTTACAATGGCTAAGAAAGTTTGTTCGTAAGCATCCAGTTCTGTCAAAAAGCGCCCTTGCTCGGCAGGGTTGGCTATAGCTGTTTTGCCGTTTTGCCGTAAAATATCAACCGCCTCACGCAGTTGTTGGACATAAGCCTCGTCTTTGCGGATGATAAAATCTTTTTCAGCGCGTCGGGCTTTGAGCACATATATAGGGTTGATTTGAGAGAAATCTTCCACTTCGTGAATATGTTTGCGCATTTGTCCTTCGAGGCCATAATCTCTAAATCCTTTTTGGCGGATCACAAAAAGAAGGCTGTCGAAAACATTTTCGGATAGCTCTATCTTATTTTCAATAGATTGAAGTTGTTGCTTGAGGTCGTTGGTTTGTGTTTCGGTAAAAGTAGCCAAGGCTTGTAGGCTTTTTTTGATTTTTGCGACAGCTTGTTTATGCTCTGTAACATAGTCGCTTTTGCCGGTTTGATAAAAATCTGGATTAATGGCCTCAAAAATGAAGAAATCTTTTTCTAAATTATTGGCCTTGCTGAGTTGCAAGTTGATGTCGTTGATGATTTTGGTGAGCCGTTCTAATTTTTCATCTTGTAAAACAAAGCCGAAAAAGGCCAGAGTCATCGCAACTACCACGATGGTATAGGTATATGCAGCGTATCGAAGCCTACCTTTTATAGATTTGGGGACTTGGGTAAGTTTTTTGAACTGATATTGCTGCTTCATTCGTTTGCAGGCAAGAGGCGCGTTAGAGGTATCAAAAGTAGCATTTTACAACTTATGCAGCCAATAGTGGCTTAGAAATCAGTGGCTTTTAGTTGTCAAAAACAGAGCGTTCTTTATACATAAATGCAGACACAATCAAGGCAATGATTACTCCACCCAAGAGCGTCCCTATAAAAGTGGTTAGAAAAAAAAAGCCCGGCTGCATCAAACTGCTATATATTTCCAAAGTGCTTTCTATTTGTTTATCGTACAACTGGTCTTGTTCTTCAAGTTTAATTTTTATGTCGTTCAACATTTTCTCAACAAACTTGACATTGATAAATCGAATATAGAAAGAGAACAATAAACCATTGATTAATCCGCTTACCGCCGAATACATCGCACCAAGACCCACGCCCTGGCTGTAGCTCATATAAGATTGGGTATTTTGTTTATATTGTAGCATTGCATAGACCATACCGCCTATGAAAATTACATACCCAATAAGGCTTAGAACAGAATTATCTAAATTGAATTCTATCAGAAAAATAGAAAAAAACAGACCTGCAAGCCCAAACAAGACTCCAAAGCGGGTGGCAAAACCAGCTGTTGAAGGTGTACCTTGATTTGTCATTGAAAATAATTAAGTTTCAGCAGTACAAATATCTAAAAATACAGGTATAGAAAAAATTTTTTAAGCTTTGTTTAAACCTTTTTAGTTGCTAATTATCCAATTCTTAAATTTAGTTCAACCTCGTTTTCAAGTTTGAAAGACGAAGAAATTCTCGCCTTGTTTGCCCAAGAAAGCACTAAACAACGCGCCTTCCAACTTTTGGTAAACAAATACCAAGAAAAAGTGTATGGAATGGTGCGCAAAATGCTTATTGACCACGACGACAGCGACGACCTTACCCAAGACATCTTTATCAAAGTTTGGAAAAATTTGGACAACTTTAGGGCAGAGTCAGGGCTTTTCACTTGGATTTACCGCATTACAACCAACGAGTGTTTGAATTTCTTGAAAAAAAAACGGCGAAAGTTCTTTTTACCTATTCACAATGTTCAAAAAGAACTAACACAAAAGCTGAGCGAAAGCAGTCTTATTTCTGCGGACGAAATCCAACTGAAATTTCAACAAGCTTTACTCATTTGGCCCGATAAGCAAAGGTTGGTTTTTAATATGCGTTATTTTGAGGATTTATCGTATGAAGAAATTTCAAACGTTTTGGGCACCAGTGTAGGGGCTTTAAAAGCGTCGTATCATTTGGCAGCCAAAAAAATTGAAGAATTTTTGCAGAAAAATTAAACGTTGACTTCTGAAATTTGTCTATACGGTAACAAGCTAATTGAATAAAATGATGAAAAGGCAGTTAGATAATGAGAAGCTTAAAATGGAGGTCTTCAAAACGCCCGAAGGGTATTTTGAACATCTCTCTGAAGCTATTCAAGACAAACAAAACCTTACTGCCTGGCAAACACAACCCGAAAAGTTTGCTACAAGCCATTATTTCAAAGTTCCGCCCAATTATTTTGGGCAGCTTCCTCAGCGTATCTGGAGTCGTATCGGGCAACTCAAGCAAACTTCCGCCACACAAAGTTTATGGGAAAAAGTGCTGACTTGGATTAATGCCTTCAACAACCCAGCACCAGCAACCCGTTGGGCTTTGGCAACGGTGGTGTTGCTCGTCGGCAGCAGCCTAAGTATATACTTCGGGCTGAAAAATAAGCAATCATTTACCCACCACGAACTATTAACTGCTACACCGTCTTTTTTAAAAGAGTTGGCGCAATCTTCTTTCAAACCCAATAACCCGAAGGCCGGCATAACCGACCCAACGAATCCTGTTAAGCAAGACCCTGTGGTTGCTGCCTCGCAAGTGGCTACTATACCAGACAAAACTACCAACCTGACCAAGGCATCTGATCCAACTGTTTGGGCGCAAAATATTGAAGCTATGCCGCCTACTTTGAGCGCCCAAGTGCCGCAACAAGTAAAAGCAGCCACCATTTTAGCCGAATTGACCACCAACGATATATGGGCTTATCTGGAAGAGGAAGAACTAAGCGCTCAAGAAGCCTTAGATTATTGGTTGACCGGCAGTTCCTCGGTGGTGGATGATCACTGGGAATTAGACGAAATAGAAACTCTTGCCGATTATCTCAAAAGCCGTGATTTGGAGGGGAATTTAGATATTGAATAAAACTATACTTAATTATTGTCCATGATGGAAATGCGTTCACTATTCTTTTTTGTAGTTTTCTTGTTTTGCACAAATTCCAAACTAAGTGCCCAACCCCCGTTGGATAGCAAAGAAAAGATTGAAAATTACCGCATTGCTTTGCTCAAAGCACGGCTTAACCTGAAGGCCGACCAAGAACAGTTGTTCTGGAATATTTTTGCGCAATTTGACAAAGAACGCGACGACAACAGGAAACTGACACGCTCTACCACTCGCGACGGCCTTTCGTTTACCGCCTCAGATG
>DMHB01000195.1:0-4444 GCA_003449595.1 Microscillaceae bacterium
ATAGCGAGCATAAACAAGCGAACGCCCTTCATCGACCAGCCTAACCTTGCCAAGGCTATACCTCGAAAATACCCCTTTCATCTGAGGGTCTCTTTTCAAGGTCATTGAAAGCTCCCTCCAGTTTACAGGAGTCTCAATGGTTGTTTCAACATTGTTTATGAGCAGTGAAAACCTATACATTCTTTTTGTATCGCTTTTTAAATGCCAACATCCTAAAAAAATGCTCGACCGACAGCGCGCCAATGCCCAAAGCACTGCCATAGTCGCCATCAGCCAAGCAGTACAAGTCGTAATAAAATAACTCGACTTGCATTACAAGCCAAGCTAAGGTATTTCTGCTAAAATCTTCCGGCCCAGGTTCAATCTCTCCTGCATTACCCTCAGAATATTCTGAGTATCTCCACCTGAGTTCAGCTGGAACGGCATCAAGTGCTTCATTGGCAGATCGAAAAAAAAACCATCCATTGGCAGTGTTTTGAATAGGTTTATTTTATGCGCATTGTATGACGAATCATACTCTGTAAGCTCTTCATCAAGTTCAAAAAACACTACAGAAGCCAACTTATACATTAGCTCAAGGTCATACAGATATTTATTTCTGTACTGAAGTTCGTTCACAATAGCGCCCGCGCTTACCAAATCACCTGCGTTCAGGAGGTTTTTCATCTGAGCAAGCGCTTGGTCTAACTCGACCCTGCTCAGTCCCCTATCAGCTTCTTCTTTATACAAACCGGCAAAATGCCAACGGGCGACTGGCATATCGAGCGCGTGCTCGAATTGGTAAAAGGTTTTATCGCCAATTACAAACGCTTTTTTAATGCTTTTTTTAAGCTTAGGATGTAGTTTCATCGATTTCAACGCCTAAATACCTCAATTGTATAACATCAGTTTGTACAAGTGGCTCTTGCAAATTAGTCCACTGCAAAGTAGCCTCCTCTATGTCATAGTCAATGTTTTCAAGCTGCAAAACACCATTAAGATACAGCGCAGTATCCTTAAACCTTGCCGGAGGTGTCGAAAGTTGAAAAAGAGTTTGACCATTTGTGTCAACAGTGAACACCTGCTCTACCGGAACAACATACTCACGGCCTCCTTCACAACTAATTTGGTTGTAAACCAAACTGTATTGTTGGGCATTCAATAACCTCTCTTGACCCCAATGCAATACAAGTACATCAGCTTTTTTGAAAAACGACTGATTCGGAGCTTCAAAAGACAGTTGGCTTTGTTGTGCAGCATTCCAAGCCCTCAAATAAGCATAGCCTCCAGCCGGAGGTACTAAGTTTCGCAAGGCAAGCACACTAATTTCTATAAAGCCATTGACAACCGTAACATCAAGAAAGTTCAAAGCTCCATTGCCTGATAAAAAGCTCAACCTTGCGGTTGAGCCTTGGCTCAATGAGCCTATGCGAACGGTCGCTGTATCTGCGCTTGAAAAGGCAGGCAAACTCGCCCGCCTCATCAATTCATCTTTTCTGTTATAAGTGCTTTCTAAACTCATACAAATAAGCTTCTCGGCACTTTGTGAACTCTTGGCAAATCAATGCAGCTCCATCGCGCATTCACCATAAACCTTCTTTGAGAAGTAAGGCTGCTTTCTGCCATTGGTCTGGCATTGAAAGTAACAGGAATCAAATTGTTTTGCTTATCAGCAGCCAAATAGATTGAGAAATCAGGGAAAACAAACCCTGCCGAATACTCATTGTTCGAGCCATTCAATACGCTGTAAAAATCAATGTTGTCATCTACACCTCTATGGCTGTAGCTCACATCATAATCTGTACCTGTACGAACAGTCCTCACAAGCCCATCGCCATCAACCGTTACTTCAGATGGCTCGGGGAACTCGCCCGTAACAGGCTTGATGATTACAATATCGCCCGCCGTAATCTTAGGTGCCCATTTGGTAGGGTCTGCCCAATCTCCTGAGACAAAATCGAATTCCGAAATTTTGAACAAAGCTACGGCAATGATGCGCCCAGGCTCATTCAAGCAGTTGGCAGGGGCTTCAAATGCAGGCAAATCCTGCGGAACACAAGGTGAAATAGGTGGCATATTCTTTTATGATTTTTCGTATTCAACAAGGCTTTTAGCCATTTCAATAAGCTTAGGCTGTGGCGAAACATCAGTTTTCCAAGCCAAATAACTATTGTGGGTATAAATCCCCGCATTGCCTGCAATGGCATTGGCAGAAACCTCCCACATATCACCCTCTCTATAAGAAAGAGGTATATCAAAGCGCATAGCATTCAGCAATGTCCACTTCTTCAGCGCGTCTATCTCTTGATCAGTATAAACCTCATAAAACTTAACGCCTTTGTAGTTCAGCTCTATGGCTTGGCTTTTCGGAATTTCTACATTAGCCCAACTAAATAGCTTTCCGCTACGCTCCGTGAGTGCCCCCCAGTTACAAATTTCCACGGCCACACTTTGGCGGTTCAGCATAAGGTTCTTCAAATGTTGAAGCCCGATATGATGCGCCCAAAACGACTCATCATAGCCCCTTACCACACGCCCACTGTTTTCTATACCGATGGCCGTAGCTACGTGTACTACTCCGTCTTGCCTCCACCAGTCAAACATACCTCGCGCATTGTCCCATCCTGCGCTATGATGCCATACAATTTGCCTCTTAGCAAACTGCTGTTTGAAGAAATTACCCGCAAAGGGCAAATCAACCACTCTAAGCATTGTTCTATAAAGCGATTGATAGCTGTTCCATCCAAATAGCCCATCAGCACCGCCAACAACCTTGTTTTTGCGCTGAAACGACTCTATACTTTTATGGCCAAGCTCCGCAAGTAGATTCATCAATACATTCCGGCGGGTCGTTTTATCGCTTTCTCTAATCAATTGCATACTTGTCTGTTTTTTAGTTTTTAAAATCTTTCTACCAAGGCGCTTCAAACTATCACCTATTACATTGTATTGAGGCGTAGCGGTTATTCGTAAGCTATCTTGGGCTTTTTCAAACTGTAGCCAAACGAACCCCATCGGGCTTTGATAAGCTCCTTGAGGGTTCAATGGCACTTGCACATAAAACTTGGGGTACTCTTTTGCCAATGCACCAATGGCCAAATCAGTAGCACTATCCCATACAAAATACTTGGCACTACAGCTACTCAGTAGCAAAAGCCCTAAAAAAACAAATACTAACTTTTTCATTACTATACCTCCTTTTTAATGGTGTTACTTCTTGCATCCAAGATGGCTGAAACCTTCATTAGTTGTTGGCTCAGGTCGTCAATTTTTTTGCTCAATTCATTCTTGTTTATCGTTGCATTGTCTTCCGTGGCCAATAGGTGCAAGTGTGCACCTATCTTTTGCAACTCAGGAACTACAAGCGATTTGATGCTGTCGTTCAGCCTAATTTGGGCATCAACAAGTTTTTCATAGTTGTTAAGGATGGCAGTAAGCAGCTTGTTCAATGCCCAAAGCATTGCAAAAGTCAGCACTACTACCAAGCCAACTTTACCCAAAAGAGGCAACTGCTCTATCGATTCAATCATTAGCCCTACTAATTATACCACGGTTTCAACAATGGCTACAATCCCTTCTCCATCCTTGCGGTAAGTTCTACCTCCGGCCAAAGCTGTCGCCGACATCTCAACGCCTCCGTGTACCGGAATAATCGAAACCAAGCTATCAGCACTAATGCCTCGGCTTACCATATCAGGATGCCAAATCAAGATCGACTCATTATCAGTCGCTGCACCTGACCGGTTTGTAGCGCTATCATCAGCCTTATGATTCAAAGCCACCGGTGTCGAAGCATTGCTAAACAGCACACTGGTCGATGTGGTGAACACATTCATACCCAAAAATGGCATCAACGACCCGGTAGCAAGCACTTGGCGCGAACTCAAATACGCAGATCGAAATTCTTGCACGGTTAGCAAGTCCGTTTCTGCCGTGGCCGGAAGCAACATCACCAAACGCCCATCGTCCGGAATGTTTTGACGTTTCAAGGTCTCTTTCGCTGCAAGGATGTCGTCAATCAAAAACTTCTTCCTGTCCGTGGCAGTAGCCCCCGGCGACTTCGACTTGCGAGTTTCTCCTGTTGTCCTCACAATAGCTGCCTTTTCAGCCCAATACTTCATAATGCGCAAGCTGGCATCTAAAGTCATCTGAAGCGTATGCTCACGCAAAATACTTTGGCGTTTGGCATAGTTCACCACATACTCATCAGTCCAACTCAGCACATTGGGCACACTCTGATACTCGTCAAGCTCATAGCTCACATTAAAATCACCGCGCGGCGAGGCGGTCAACGAAGCATTATTCCGGTTGATAATCACCGATGGCCTTGCGCCGGCTTGCGCCCAGTTCACATTCTTGCCATTGGCAGTATCCGAAAAATCTCTACTTTGGAAAATCCAAGGAGTGGCTTGAAATAAATTCGCAACCAAATCTTGGCGAAACAGCGAAATCGCGGCTTCTATGG
>DMHB01000195.1:4754-6455 GCA_003449595.1 Microscillaceae bacterium
CGAAACAGCGAAATCGCGGTTTCTATGGTACTCGGTTTTGGCATTTTATGCTGTCTTTTTTGTTGTTAAACCATTGCTCTTATAGCTGCTTACAAGCAACTCAAAGCGTTTAGGCTCTTTTTCCATCATTGCAAAAAGGCCTTGCGGGTCGTTTTCTTCCCAGTCTCGGTAAGTCCAAGCCTCACGGGTTTCTTCTTGGGTGTTTCCAATTTGCTTGCTCAGTACTTGGTCTCTGAGGCTCAATTGGGTTAGCAAAGGAATTTCCTCTTTTTTACCGGCATCCGCGCTTGCAAAGGTTACCGATTTAAGCCCATCAAGCAGCTCGCTAAGCTCTTTCATTTTTCCTTCACCCAAAAGGGTAGAAGCAATTTTTTGGATGCCTTCCGGATAGTCTTTTACCAAATCCTTCAAGTCTTCAGCTTTTTGCTTCATCAAAGCAGCTTTCAACTCTTGGAGCTCCTTTTCGGCAGCAAGCCCTTTTTCGATCGCCTTCCGAATGGCCTCCGCACGCTGCTCGTCTTCGCCAAGGTTAGCAGCCATTTCGCCCATCGCAAGCAGCAGCACAGGCAACACAGTCTTGTTATAAATCTCTGATTTCATATACTCGTTTGTTTTAAATGTGTCCGACAAAATTTTATCATACATAGCAGCTGCAATCTTAAAGTCAGCAAGATTGTCCAACTGCAAATCCCTCATTTGGGGTTCATCATCTACCACTTCATCTACCAATCCAATCTCAAGGGCTTTCGCTGAGCCAACCCAATGGTCAGCATTCCCAAGCCATTTTTCGATGATTTCCTGCTTATCAATGCCTGTTTTTTTAGCATAAATATTGGCCATATCATCCTTTACATCTTGAAGCAGCTTCACCACCGCAGCCAGCTGCTCCTCATTGCCTTGCCCGTATGCGCTCGGGTTATGGGTCATTATCCTCGCATATTTATTCATCTTTATCGTACCGGCTGCCAGCATCACAATACTCATCATACTCGCTGCTATCCCGTCTATCTGCGCCGTAAATCGCAAATCCTTTTCAGCTTTGATATAGTCGTAAATCGCAAACCCTTCCAACACATCGCCCCCGGGGCTGTGTATGCGCAGGATGATATGGTTATACATCCTTGATTTTAGCGCCCTGATTTGGCTTATGATTTCCTTTGCCGAAACCATACTCCAAGTTTCAATAGCGCCATACAAGTATATTTCAACCTCGTTTTGGTTCAACGCTTTTATTTGAAAATCCATAATCATAAGGGCTGAATGAATTCATTACTACCTACCAATAATCCAAAAAGTAAAAACTGATCCTCAACAGTAAGCTCTGAGGTAAACGACTCTCTCCTATACAGATAAACCAACTCAAGTGTGTTGCCAAACGCCCCATTACGTTCAACTTGATTGGGATAAACATACCAGCTAGAAGGTTCTGACATCGGCGGAGGTTCTGATACTGCCCTTCCAAAAAAATAGGCATCACTGTCAGTATAGCCTATCCTTGCCAATACGCCATTTTCAGCAATAAACATATCCCCATTGCAACCACTGGCTATCGTAGCAATACCATCGCCCACAGGCCAATAATGAAACTTCTCGCCGCCAATCATCATAAAATTGCTAAAAGTGATTGGCAGGCACATCTGAAAAAGCTGAGGAGTGGCATTAATTTAATAATTCAGCTTTTCAGGGCCTATTAGTGTTGAA
>DMHB01000196.1 GCA_003449595.1 Microscillaceae bacterium
AGTTAGTATTTTTCCTCCTGTTGTTAGCTATGGGGGTTATGCTGATGATTATTTACCTATATATTTTCCCCAAGCTAAACCACCGCATTACTCAGCTCAAGTCGATTTTAACACAATCGCAAACCCAAGTAAAATCCCTTTTAGAAGGCACCAATTATATTTTCTTTATCCTTGGAAAAGACCTGTCATTATTGCAATTCAACCGTGCCACGGCCAACTACGCTGCCGATACTTTTGGGCAAAGTTTAAATCTGGGAGATAATCTGCTGCATTTTATTCCTGAAGAAGAACAAGAAGCCTTTCTCAGCCTTATACAAAAAACCTTGTCAGGAGAACGCTGTTTTTTTGACCTCAAGCTGAAAGAAAAATATAGGGGCACGGTTTGGTATTTTGTTCAGTTTCTTCCTGTTTATACCGCCGACAGTGCTCAAGTAGAAGCCATTTCTGTAAGTGTGGTTGATATTACGGTTCGTAAAAAAAGCGAAACTAAAGTCAAACTGCAAAACATAGAACTGCGCACGGCTAACCAAAAATTGGCTGATATGATAAAAGAAAAAGACTTGTTGATGGGGGTTGTAGCCCACGACATCCGTTCGCCGTTGAACCGCATCAGAAGCCTTGTCGATTTATTGCAAGACTCGGGCAGTTTAAACGAAAAACAACAGGAATATATAACTCTTATCAATAAGGTAGCCGATGAAGGAAGTAAATTGATTTATAATTTATTGGAAATCAACAGATTAGAGCAAAAAGATTATGAATTAGAATTATCAATCATCGATCTTTCCTCTTTTGTGAAAGAAGTGGTGAACTTCCAGCAAAAAATTGCAGATGATAAATTCATCCAAATTGTTTTGCAAAATGAACTACCTTCCAATTTCACCTTTCGCACCGATCTCCAAGCCCTCCGACGCATATTAGAGAATTTGCTCAGCAATGCGATCAAGTTTTCTTACAATCATTCTAAAATTTATATTTCTCTTATGGAAGATGCCAATAAATTAATCATTCAAATAAGAGATCAAGGGCAAGGCATCAGTGTAGAGGACCAGAAAAAACTTTTTCAGAAGTTTAACCGACTTAGTTCACGCCCCACCGGCGGCGAGTCGTCAACCGGCTTAGGACTTTCAATTGTCAAATCGCTGGTTGAAAAAATGCAGGGCGAAATTCTTGTGAATAGCCAATTAGGACAAGGGGCCGAGTTTATTGTAACTTTCCCTACCAATAACCAAAAATTAGCTTTGACGGCCTAATAATTACTTTTCTAATGTTATGATAAAAATTGAAAACATCCATAAGTCGTTCAATGGGCGAGCTGTGTTAAAAGATGTTTCGGGCACTTTCGAGAAAGGTAAAACCAACCTCATCATTGGTGCCAGTGGCACCGGCAAAAGCGTATTGCTAAAGTGTATTGTAGGCTTGATCCAACCAGATACCGGAGCAGTTCTTTACCACGATCGAGATTTTACCCGAGCCGATCGAGATTTGCAGAGAGAAATTAGGCGCGAAATCGGGATGCTTTTCCAAGGAGGGGCGCTATTCGATTCTAAAACAGTAGAAGAAAATGTGATGTTCCCGCTCGAAATGCTCGCGCCTCAGATGAGCCGCAGTGAAAAAGTGGATAGGGTACAATTTTGTTTACAACGGGTGGGGCTGGAACAAGCGGCCAAGCGGATGCCTTCTGAAATTAGTGGAGGGATGAAAAAAAGGGTAGGCATTGCCCGTGCCATTGTGATGAACTCACGTTATTTATTTTGTGATGAACCTAACTCTGGCCTTGACCCGCTCACATCAATCAAAATTGATAATTTGATTCAAGAAATTACCCAAGAATACGATATTACTACTGTGGTAGTAACCCACGATATGAACTCTGTAATGGAAATAGGCCAATACATTATGTTTATCCACGAAGGACAAAAACTTTGGGAAGGCAGCAATGATGGTATTATGCAGGCAAAAGTAAAGGAGCTTAATGATTTTGTGTTTTGCAATAAGCTCCTTCGTGAAATTAAAAACGGATAAATAAATTTCCAATCATTGCCCCTTGGGGGACTTTGCCTTTACAAGTTTTGCTTTGAGCGCAATCAACGTTTCTAACATTTCTTCAGCCGTATCGACCACCAGAAATTGAAGGCCATTGGTGGTGTATAGAAACCTTTGCATCAAATCTTGCCCTGAGAGTTGCGAAAACTTGTCTTTTGACACCAACAACAAAAAATGTTTTAACCCTGCATTGGTGGCGCGGGGCACCCAACTTTGTTCAATCCAGTCGTTTGCCTGAATCCAAGGCACTCTCACCTTTGAAACATCCAACACCAAGGTGTCAACTTTATTTGACTTGACCAATTGCAGCATAAGTTCAAAATTTTCTCTGATTTGAGAGAAATTGTTGTATTGCTGCATTTGTGCTTCCAGATAACCCAACTTGTCTTCAAAGCTTGTTTCAAAACAAGTTTGTCCCAAATAGTTTTTTAATTTTGACTCCAACATTTTTGTAATTGATAATAGGTTTTGTGATTTATACGTAGATAGGGCAGGAGAAGGGCAAAAAAAAGTCGGTATTTCTACCGACTTTGGAAAACAATCACACTCAAAACTAATTACTACGGGGGTCGATGGTATATGACCGGCCATTGAAAGTAATGGTTACTGTATTATCACAATTGCCATTGCCATAATCAGTGGTAGCTGTTTTGTTGTTTGAAGTAACTGTCAGGATTCCTTGCACCGGCTTGAATACTTGGTTTCTCCAGCAAGCAGTTTTCAATACCAAAGGCGAAGTGATTACAACTGTGTAAGTTCTGCCGCGACGGTTAGTGCCACTGAAAGAAGAAGTAGTGTTGGGCGAAGCCGAAATTTGAAACTCGTCATCATAAATATCTAACGTACCAAAGCCTCTCGTCCAAGTACGGGTTCTGTCAGAGGTATGGGTTGCAACAGAAGCATCAGGGAAAGTAACTTTGCCATCAGTAACTACAATGCGGTGGCTGGGCTGTACAGTAGTAATATCTGTTACATTGGTGGCTACGGTAGTTGTATTGGTTACGGTATGGGTACCTTCAATCTTGCGGCCATCCACAAAGAAATTGTCAAAAGTAGTAACTACCACACTACCCGGAGTCATATTCCAAAAGCGGCGGAATTCTGTACGAGTATTTGAAGGAATATAAATGGCCATATTCATTTTACCTGAGCGATTTCTGCGGTTGGTTTGATCAGTACAACCAGCTCCAAAATCAACTGAAACAGTGCGCAACAACATAGCAGTTCCATTGAAGGTAACATTGCTAACCGGTGAAATGGTTACTGTAGCACCACAGCCATATCTTCCTTGTAAAGCAACGTCATCGCCGCCATCTTCGCGTGCGGTGATGGGAGCTTGCGAGTTGACCACATCACTGCCCATCCCCGACACATCGTCAAAATGTCCGTCAGCCGTTGCATTGTCAGTGGTCGATTGATTCAAGTCTGCATCTTGCGGAGATAAGTCTCGCTTACGGCAAGCCGTAAAACTTACACCAAAAATCAATAAGGCAAATACTACCTTTGAAAACAATTGCTTTGTCATAAAAATTTACTATTTAAGTTGGAAATTACTTACAGTTCAAATTAACTTTCGATATGGCTTAGACGAAGCCACCCCCACAAGGTTTAATCGAGGAGTAAAAACTTATTAATTTTACAAGCTAAAATCTTATTTTTCTAAGAAAATGCACTTTTTATATTTATGGGTTTGTCTAATCTTTTTGGCATTCAACCCCTATTATCATCCAAAAGACGAAAAAGCACTGTTGGGTAAGTGGCAACTGGTTGAACTACGCCCTGTTCCTTCAGAGCAAGGGGCTAATTTGTCCGAAGTATTGCCCGATAGGTTGGCTGCTATGCAAGGCAAGGTATATCTGCAATTTACAGCTGAGCGCAAAGCTGGCAAGTTGTATGCCTTTCAGTTTTTAGATAAACAAGAAGAAGGCACATGGCAACTCAACGATGATTACACGAAACTTACTACCCTTTCAATCGACAAAGTTCGCTATGATTTTGAGGTATTGGTTCTTACGCCTACTTCTCTGCAACTAAGGCTTCCGATCGATAAGCAAAACTGGGAGTATAATTTTACCAAAATAACAGAATAAATTCTTTAATGAAATTGCCCTCTCAGTCGAAGCAACTTTGCGACTTGTTTCAAATTCATTATCCCATTATTCAAGCGGGAATGGTTTGGTGTAGCGGATGGCGTTTGGCAGCGGCTGTAAGCCAAGCAGGTGGCTTAGGATTGATTGGCGCAGGCTCGATGTCGCCCGATGTCTTGCGGTACCATATCCAACAATGCAAACAAACCACTTCTGTACCGTTTGGCGTAAATGTGCCCTTACACTACGCCCATACCCCGGCCATCATCGAAGTATTGCTACAAGAACGTGTAAAAATCGTATTTACCTCGGCGGGTAATCCAAGTACTTGGACACCCCAACTCAAAGCAGCAGGTTGTACGGTGGTACACGTAGTATCGAATACAAAATTTGCACGAAAAGCCCAAGAAGCAGGAGTGGATGCAGTCGTTGCAGAAGGTTTTGAAGCCGGCGGCCACAACGGACGCGAAGAACTGACGACTTTTTGTTTGATCCCTTTGGTTTGCGAGGCTGTCAATATTCCGGTCATTGCCGCTGGTGGCATTTGCGATGGCCGTTCGATGATGGCGGCTATGGTGCTGGGGGCAGCAGGGGTTCAAATTGGGACAAGATTTGCTGCCAGCGAAGAGTCGTCGGCGCATCCGGCTTTCAAAGCCAGCATCGTAGCCGCACAAGAAGACAGCACCCAGCTAACCCTCAAAAAGCTTACTCCAGTCAGGATGTTGAAAAATCCATTTTTTGATAAAGTACAAGTTGCTGAGCAAGCAGGTGCTTCCGCAGAGGCTTTGCGCGATTTGTTAGGCAAAGGAAGGTCAAGAAAAGGCATATTTGAAGGCAACTGGGAAGAAGGCGAATGGGAGGTGGGCCAAGTAGCTGCTCGCGTTGGGCAAGTATTGCCTGCCTCCAAAATCGTGCATCAAATTTGGGCTGAATGGCAAGATATGCAACAGCTTTTCACTTGAAAAAGAAGCCGGTGTTATAAACAATACACAAGGGTTTGTGTACGTTTCAAATAATATTGTTAATTTTAAAAAAAATTTGGTTATCTATAAACTCATAAAATCTCATGAAAATTTTATCACAACTTCTTATCTTATGTTTTGTGTTCTTTGTAGCTACTGCTTGCGGTGGCGATAAAAAAGGACAAATCGCAAAAAAATGGAAAATTACTGACATCAAAAACAAAGACATGGACAAGATGGGCGAGGAAGAAAAGAAAATGATGAAAGAAATGCTTGCCAAATCTACTATGGAATTCAAAAAAGACGGCTCTTATGAAATGAGCTTTATGGGTCAGTCTCAAAAAGGCAAGTGGGAATTGAAAGACGACAAAACCATCAGCATAACTGACGAAGGTAGCAAAGATGCTCAGGCAATGAAAATCAAAGAAGTTTCTGACAAGAAGTTGGTAATTTCTGACGACAAAGGCGAAGTAGAAATGACTTTAGAGCCTGCTTAATCATTTGTGTTGTTAGTCTAATCTTTAAAAGTCATTGGTTGCCCGTCAATCAATGACTTTTTTATGACCCCTTTGCTTGCCTGTGAAAAATAATTCTATCCCCGTTCTTACGCTCCATAAAGGAAGAGAAAAGTCTATCTATAACCGACACCCGTGGATTTTTTCGGGTGCTGTGCGGCAGCTCCCCCAAGCCGAAAACGGCGATATTGTACAAGTAAACGACGCACAAGGAAACCAGTTAGGTTATGGTTTTTTTTCGCCCAAAAGTCAGATCATCTGTCGAATGGTGGCTTTTGGCACACAAACCCTCAGCTTTGATGCTTCTTTTTGGTGGCAAAAATTAGAAAAAGCCTTTGCACTGCGTCAGCAGTTGTTCGACCCTGCGCAGACCAACGCCTACCGGCTTGTTCACGCAGAAGGCGATTTTTTCCCCGGACTTATTATTGATATTTATCACCATACAGCCGTCGTCCAATTGCTGACCAAGGCCACTGAAAGGCTACACGAGCTATTGTTGGAAGGATTGCAGCGGCTAGGTATTCGACACATTTATTTCAAAATCAAAGAAAATTCAGCTTGGCTTGAAGAGGTCAGCATCAAAGCCGGTTGGGCTACTGCTGCCCCTACTTTGCCCATTGCCATCGTCGAAAACGGCCATAAATTTGAGGTAGATGTTGAAAAAGGGCAGAAAACAGGCTTTTTTTTAGACCAACGCGATAATCGGCAGCTTTTGGCGCAGTATTGCCAAGGGAAGCGCGTGCTCAACACCTTTTGTTATACCGGCGGGTTTAGCGTGTATGCCTTGGCAGGCGGAGCTAAAGAGGTGCACTCGGTCGATATTTCCAAAGAGGCAATCAAAGGCTGTGAACAAAATATTTTGCAAAACTTTGGGGCGCAAGCGCCTCACGAAGCTTGGGCTGCCGATAGTTTCGATTTTTTACGCCAGCACGAAGGCTATGATGTGGTCATACTCGACCCGCCAGCGTTTGCCAAAAGTGCTAAAACAGTGGCCAATGCTACCCGAGGGTACAAAGATTTAAACCTTTCGGGAATGAAAAGAATCACCCCGGGAGGTATTTTGTTCACCTTCTCTTGCTCGGGCAATATTAGCCGCGATTTATTTCGTAAAATTGTGTTTGGTGCCGCTGCCGATGCACAAAGAAATGTTCGTATTTTACACCAACTCACCCAGCCTACTGATCATCCAGTCAGTATTTTTCATCCCGAAGGAGAATACTTGAAAGGGCTTGTACTTCAGATAGAATAATTTGGGTTTACTCCCGTAATTCCTTTATCTTGTACTGAATTAAGTCATCCATATCCGCAGA
>DMHB01000204.1 GCA_003449595.1 Microscillaceae bacterium
AAGGGCTTGATCCTGGGGAATCCGGCTGCTAAAAACCGCCCGGGGATTAAGCCCCAGGAGCCATCCACAATTTACTCGACCTCCAAATCGCGTGCCCATCGAAACAACAGACCATCGTTCGATTCAAAATCAATAGGCGTAACCAGAAGTGTAAGGTTTTTTACCTTTTCAGGATGAATGGCTGAATAAATCGTAGCAAAAGTGCCTCCTTGGCAAACCCCCATCAAATTGATACTTGCTAACCCGTGAGTTTCTCTGATAAAATCGACGGCGCTGTCAATGTAATAATTGATGTAGTCGTCCATCGTCAAATAGCGCTCGTTTCGGGTTGGGTAGCCTGTGTCTAACACATAAATATCTAAACCAAATTCCAACAGCTTTTTTACCAAACTCAAATCCGGCTGCAAATCCATCATATAGTATCTATTGATGAGTGCATACGTGATTAAGACTGGTGTTTTGCAGGTGGCAGGTGTTTCACGTTGGTAGCGATAGAGTTTGTTTTTATCCAGACTCCACACCAATTCTTTAGGACTTTTGCCTATATCAATGTTTTGGATTTCGTTAAAAACCTCCCGTCCTTTGTTTAACTTATTGATTTGTTGTTGGAATTCTTCCATCCAAGCATACATTGGTGAATTCATAAGGCTTCAGATTAGGCTTTTGTATTTTCGTTTGACTTCGCAGCGGTGGTTTTACGCTTCGTGGTAGAGGCAGTTGGTGTATTTTTCACTTCAAGTGTTTGTGCTTGTTTCTTTTTGGCGGGTTGTTCCGGCTCGTCGTTCGTCAATACTTGTTTGGCAGCTTGCTCACTTTTTGCATCGTTGGCTTTGAGTTGTTGCTCCAAATCTCTCACACGCCGCTTCAAATTGTGCAAGGTCTGGTTCACTTCATCCATCTCGGTTCGGGGCACCAAAGGCAAAGGAGCCAATATCAACTCCATCAATTTGTCGATGTGGAGTTTAAGATCCAAGCCCAAATTGAGCATTTTGCCTTGGTGGCGCGAAAATTCATCGGAGGCATAAAACAAGATGGTGTCTTGTTCTAAGGTTTCGATCCAAAGGCTGAGGAACTCATCAAAACTCATTCCTTGTTGGTTATCAGCAGCTTTGTTGACCAGTACCTTCATTACCTTTTCCAAGCTTTGTACGCTATGCTGGCGTAGCAAATATTGTACGTGGGTGTTTTGCAACGAGTAGTACAGGTATTTTTCTTGTACAGATAAGCCTGCTATCAACACTTCTTTTTCAGCCGAAGCGGGCATCATAGTGATATATGGCAACATCGCTTGGTTGAGTTGTTCCAGCATCTGGTGGCTCAACAACATAAGACTTTCCAAGTTACCTTCCAGTCCCGGATCGCCTAAGGCTTTATGCCATTGTTGCATCATTTGTTTTGCATCGAACCCTGCCCCTTGCATAGTTCCTTCAATAAATTGTTGCACAAAACCTTGCAGAGGCGATAAGTTGGGAGACCAAGGCTGGAAAAGGGTTTCAATGATTGACTTGTATTTGTCGGTATCCAATAACTTGTAAAAAGTAGCCGGGTCGAAAGCCTGCCCTTGGAAAGCGTGGGTGTATGGCTGCCATACTTCATACATCATCTGGGCAAACCATGCTTGTTCCATCGATGAGCCAAACCATTGTTGCATGTTTGCGAAAGCAGCAGGATTGAAGTTAGCTCCATTGAATGGTGGTTTGAAAGTAGAAAACCACTGTTGGAAAGTCTTTTGCCAATTCTCTTGCATTTGCGTAGTATTTAGAAGTAAAGACCAATCGAAAAAAGATTTGGAAGATGCTGAGTCTTGCCCACTTTGAAACTGCCCTTGGGCCATCTCCCAGATGTTTTTGCCCATATTGAGTTGGGTGTCTGCCCAACTTTTCAGGAAATTACTCACGGCATCAATTTGCAATCCATCTTTCACAAAATTAAATACATTACCAAACATATTTTGCTGTTGATGCAACCAGTTTTCGTAAAGTTCGGAAGTCTGTTCAAAAGTTTTTTGATTGGTAAGGCTATTTTGCAGTTTCTTGGATGAGTCCACCAAATTATTGACCAATTTGTTTTGTGTGCTTATCCAAGCGTCTAAAAAATTTTTTGTGCTATCCATTGTATAAATTTTGCAGTCCTAATCAAGGTTTATGCGTCAAAAATAGATTTTAAACTTGGATTCACACGAAGTTTCCTCAAAAAAACCGGCTTCATCCTCTGTCCAAAATCCCAATTTAACCTTTAAGAAAGGCCAAATTGTATTATTCTAAGGATTTCTAAGACCTAAGTAACTATCCTTCTCTAAAAAGCAAAATCAGTGTCATTTGCCGGTGTTTCGGTGTTGAATGCTTGGCTTTTTTCATCCATCAAATGAGTGATGGTCTCTTGCTTAATCACTGATAATGAGCTACTTAAATGAATGACAAAAGCTGTTTCAGCCAGCTTTTGCCAAAAAGAAAACAGTACTGCTGCATCTTCAGCACCGAAGGCCGCAGGACTAACCACAAATTGAATTGTGGTGCTATTGGCCTGTGGTCTGATTTGTATTTCTACAGGAAATTTAGCCTCCGAAATAGGTGCTTGCAGCACGGTTAGTTTCACCCCCCCTTGGTAAAAGGTCGTAGGCAAATCTTCCCAATAATTCATAACCCATTGACCGGACATTGCGCTGTGCGCAATAGGTAGCTCAGAAGCCGCTACCATCCACTGCTGGTGTTGAAGAAGTGCCTGTTGGAGGCTTACCTCTTCCGAAGGCAAGGCAGAGGAGCTAATCAAACTCACAAAAAGACCTAACGTTTCAGCATAAGCCTCGGGCCTGTTGGCGTGTGCAATGGCCACTCCTGGTGTCGCATCAGTAGTCCATCGTTGCAAACATTGCAATAGCACCATCCACCAAGTCGCTTCGGTGATGTTTGCCTCTTGGCAAATGGCAGTGAGGGCGGCCTGATTTCGGCATTCATACATAAACACATGAGGGGAATGTTGCTCAGCGATTCCCTCCCAATTTGTTTGGTTCTGGCCGGGTACTTCGACAAAAGAAACAGACCGGGCATAGTCCAAAAAGGTAGGCTTTACAACTTGTGTTGATACTTGCTGACCTGCACACAAAGCGCCATACACTTGAATCAGTTTGGCCGATAGGGTGTGAATTGAAATGCCGTCCAACAACAGATGTGAAAAAGCCACCCATAGTTGGTGTTGCTGCTCACCTACTTTGTCCAATCGTAACACAAAAAGTGGAAACACTTGAGTTGCCAATGGTTGCATATCTGAAGCAGCAGGCAAGAGCGGGTAAGCAAAAACAGGCATAATTTGTTGAACAGGGTTTCCTGTTGCATCTACAAAAACCCGGGTGCGTAGTATCGGATATTGCAACAACATAATTTGCCACGCTTTGACCAATTTATCTACTTGTAAATCGCCTGTTATGTCAATGCACGATTTGATCCAATAAGCTTCCGAGTATGGAAATAGCTGCTGAAAAGCCCAAATTTTGCGTTGCGCGCTGGTCAGCCCAAAAGGTTGGCCGAGTTCATCTTCGGTGGCATAATCGGCTACTTTCGGGTCAGTTTCAGGCAGATTATCCAAATAGACGGCCATATCTGCTAACCTTGGGGTTTGATAAATCGCCGAAAGCGGCAACGACTTGCGCCATTTTTGGTGTACCCTTGCCGAAAGTTGGATGGCTTTCAGGCTATGCCCACCTACTTGGAAAAAATGACTTGTTCGATGTATTTGAATGCCTCCTAAAAGTGATTGCCATACCTCGGCCAATTGCTGCTCGGTTGCCGACGACCACTGCTCAGCAAGTTGGTTGGTTTCCTGCAAAGGCCATTGCATCAAGGCGGCTTTATCTACTTTGCCATTGGTGTTGAGCGGAATGCGATCCACCAGTACAAAAAAAGCAGGCAACATAAACTCGGGAAGCCACTGCGCCGCTTGTGCGCGTAAATGATCAACCTTCATACCTTCTTGGCAAACCAAATAAGCAACCAACCCTTTCGAGCCATCGGGCAAGTTTTGGTAAATAACAGACACCGCCTGCACCTCCTCAATTTGCAACAGTCCTTGCTCTACTTCGATTGGCTCGACCCGAAATCCTCTGATTTTAATTTGGTCGTCGGCTCTTCCGCAAAAGTGAAGATTGCCTTGGGCATCCCAATACCCCAAATCGCCACTTTTATAGGTCTTTTCGGGCAAGGTTGGTAATTGCCTAAACCGAGCTGTCGTCAATTCGGGCAGGTTTTGATACCCAAGGGCTAAGTTTTCGCCTCCGATTTCAATTTCGCCCAAGGCATAAGGCGGCAGCAGTTCCCCCTGACTATTGACCACATAAATTGTGCTGTTGCGGATGGGTTTACCAATGGGCGGCAAAGTGGCAACTTGACTTGCGTTTACTTCAAAATAGGTTACTACGTGGGTTTCCGAAGGGCCATAATAGTTCAACACCCGCACTTGGGGGTTCAAAAGTAAATATTGCCGCAAGGCATTGCCCACTTTCAACTGTTCGCCGGTGGCTACTATGGCGCGCAGACTTGTACAAGGGTCAAAAAAGGCTGCATCCATTTCCAAAACCGTATTGAGTAAGGTTATCGGCAGCCACAGCAAGGTTACACTTTCGTGGATGATTTTTTGCTGCAAAACCGGCAGCTGTTTTTTCTCTTCTTCCGCCACCGAGACCAACGTTGCGCCCAGACCCAGCGCCAACAGCACCTCGTGAATTGAGGCATCGAACCCAAAAGCCGACATTTGCAAAATCACTTCTGAATCGGTCAGCCCAATGTCTTCAACATTCCATCTGATCAGGTTGGCCAAACAACGGTGGGTTTGCAACACTCCCTTGGGGTTGCCGGTCGAGCCGGAGGTATAAACCATAAAGGCTGGGTCGGCCAATGACACCGCTTGCGCAAGATGAGGGGTATTTTTCCAAGCGTTTTGGTGTAGGATAGGTTGCCACCTGAGCAGTGTTACGGAAGTATCAAACCGATTTACAAAATCTTCATCTACCATCGCTACCTGAATGGCAGCATCTTGCAGCATAAATTGTAGCCTTGCTGCCGGAAAGCCAGACTCAAGAGGTGTATAAACCCCTCCGGCTTTCAAAATCGCTACCAAGCCCAAAGCTACGCCTACATTTTTGCCAACCATCACCCCTACCCTGTCTCCAGGCTGCACCCCCAAGGCAATCAGTTGGGTTGCTAAATAAGACGTAAGTGCTTCAAAGTCAGTATATGACAAGGCGCTCTGGCTATCTTTTACAGCGATTTTTTCAGCGTATTGCAAGGCATTTTGCCGAATAAGTGCCGTGATAGGTTCTTGCGGATAGGGTTTTTGGGTTTGGTTAAACCCGTGGCTTACTTGTTCTATCTCAGCAGGACTGGATGCAATCCACCGCCCAAAAGTCAGGGTTGCTTGATTTTCTTCTGATACAAGGCGGGTGATTAATAGCTTCATTCTGGCTATCAGCTGCTGCACCACTACCTCGTCTATTGCCATTCGGTTAAACAAGACCTTCCCTTGCCAAGCCTGCCCTTCCTGTTGTGGTGGATATACAATCCAATTCAAGTCAAAATGGGTCTGTTCTTGAAGAGTCAGGGTTTCAAAATTCCACTTCTGATCGGCCTCGGGAGCTTGATAAGGGTAGTTTTCTACTACCAGCACGTGGTTGTACAAAGGCGCTTCTAAGTGCGTGGCGGCCTGCTGTATCGCCGAAACTGACGTGTATTGATGTGCCTGCCATTCGTTGTATGCTTGCTGCATTTGCTCCATCGTTTGCCGAACATTTGCGGTGCTGGTTGCTTGCACCCGCAAGGGCAACGCTTGTACAAACAAGCCTATCAAACCCTCAATGCCTGCCAACTCTGCCGGTCTGCCCGATGACAACAACCCCGTCAAAACTTCATAGCGGTCTTGTCCGTCGCTGCCTTGGTAGCCTGCCAACAATCCTGCCCACAGCCCTTGCCACAATACCGCCAAGCGCACCCCCCAACGTTGGCCTAAGTGTTTCAAGGCTTCACTGGCGGCTGTGTCCAACTGCCAAAGCTGTTCTGCTACTTGATAGCCTTGTCCCGACCGATAGCCGGGTAAAGTGGTGTGGGTGGTCAAACCGGATAGGTAGGTACGCCAATAAGATTGTTGCAATTCTTGATCTATTTGCGACAAATAGTCTAAATATCCCTGATAAGAAAGGCTTGTCGAAGCGGGGTTTAAACCTTTTGGATAATTCATCGCTGTTTGCCGAAAGGCTTCCATCAAGGGTTGCAAGCACCAACCATCCATCAAAAGGTGGCTATGTTCCCACACCATTGCATAACGACCTTTGCCTAAATTACACACTTGTAGCCGCATCAGCGGCAGCTTGGCCACATCGATTCCCTCGGCAGTGCGTTGGGCGCAATATGCCTGTAGGGAAGCTTTTTGAATTGCCTCACTTTGGGTACTCCAATCTACAAAACTATACCCTGTCGGTTGACTGCCTGCTTGCCAAACTACTTGAGCCGGTTCTTCTACTCCCTCCCAAACAAAGCTCGTCCGAAGCATTGGCTCAGTAGTCACTAAGTTTTCCCAAGCAAACTGCCACGCCTCGGCGGGGAGACTACTTTGCAAAACATAGGTCATTTGTTCGTAGTATGCCCCTTGGCTGCCATAGCGCAACCATCCGGCAAGCATTCCGGCTTGGGCAGGCGATAATTCATAAACAGCCTCTATTTTTTCGGCTTCAATGGGTTCAAATTGGACTTTTACTTGGTCGTGTAGCCTACTGCGCAGCTTTTGAACCTTAACCGTAGCCACGACGGCGGCTTGAGATGGTTGAGCAAGGCTGCAAAGTTTGCTTAGGTAATCTATGGTAGGATTCGTCAGAAAATCGCGCAAGCTGATGCGGTAGCCTTCGCCGGCCAAGCGCGAAATCAACTGGATGGCTTGCACTGAATCGCCTCCCAAGGCAAAGAAGTTATCGGTCAGGCCGATGCCTTCCTTAGAAATCCCCAAGAGATTGCCCCACAAGGTAGCCAAGTGAAGCGCCAAGCCTTCCAAGGGAGTTTGATGGATAGCTGTAAAAGGCTGTGAAGAGATGGGTGGCAGTTGCTTTTCGGCTACTTTTCCATTGGCAGTGAGCGGCAAGGTTTCTAAAGCTACCCAATGCTGTGGGTGGGCATAGGTAGGCAAGTGTTGGGCTACATAAGTTTGTAATGTGTCAATGGCAGCTTCACCAACATAATAGAGTACCAAGCGACCGGCTTCATCGACGTGGGCATAGGCTTGCCGGATGCCTGCCACTTGCCTTACAACTGACTCGATTTCCGTAGCTTCTACGCGGTGTCCGCGCAGCTTGAGTTGTCGGTCTATGCGGCCATTGTGTCGCAGTTGCCCTGTCTCTGTCCACATACCCACATCGCCCGAGCGGTACAGCCTACCCAAACGCGGATGTGAAATGAAGCGAGTGGTGTTCAACGACTCGCGGTTATGATAGCCCGCCTGCGACACCCCGCTTCCTCCTATCCATAACTCGCCCCAAAAGCCTGCCGGGAGTAACTGCCCATCCACATCCATAACCCAAACTTGCGTCTCGGCCAAAGGTACACCTACCGGACTTCCAAGGAGTTGGTCGCTATTGTCTTTAGCCGTTAAGAAATGATACGTTACGTGTACGGTCGTTTCAGTGATGCCATACATATTGACCAGCTGAGGTGCACAGTAACCCCGCGCCGTTGTCCAAGGCGTGAGGGCTGTAGGACTTAGCTTGTCGCCTCCAAAAATAATGTACCTTATTTGGGGCAATAAGTCCCATTGATTTGTAGCAGAGAGCCAGCTTTGCAGTCCATAAAAAGCCTGCGGGGTTTGATTGAGAACTGTTAGGCCATAGGCGTGTAATCTTGCCACCAAACGGGGCACATCTTGCACCGTTTCGCGAGATAGCAGCAACACACGCCCCCCATACAGCAAGCCACCCCATAATTCCCAAACCGAAAAATCGAAGCCCCACTGGTGCAACACACACCATCTATCTGTATTTCCAAACTCGAAAGGAAAATCCTGGGGGCAAAGGAGTCGTACTAAGTTACGATGGCTGATGCTACATCCTTTCGGTGTGCCGGTAGTGCCTGAGGTGTATAACAAATATGCTTCGGCCTCAAGGTCTTCCTGCCAAGGCAAATCCTCTGTCTGGGATGGGAGTTCTTCAGGAAGTACCCAACAACTTATTCCCAAGTCTTGCAACGGTTCGGCTGAAAGCGTAACCAATCCAATTATTTCACTATCGGTAGCCATCCACCGTTTGCGCTCCAAAGGTAGTTCGGGTGAAATGGGCACATAAGCAGCCCCCAATCGCCACAAGGCAACCATCAAACCCACCATTTCCATCCGCCCCGACGGCAAATGAAGCCCTACGCGCCTGCCTTGCAAGTGGCCTCCCATTGTTTGAAGCCAAGCCGCCAAACGACCACTTTGCTCCCAAAGTTCGGTATAGGTCTGTTGCTTGCCTTCTTCGGTTTCTAAGGCTACTGACAAACCCTGGTGTTTCTTTACTTCCGACAACAAATACTCTACCCGGTAAGGAGGGTAAGCGGTGTGCCAATGACTTGCCCTGTGAAAAGTCTGTTGTGTATATACTTCTGCAAGCCTGAAATCTTGCAATGGCCGAGTAGGCAAGTGTACATTGTCTTGGAGAAAAGAAGCGAACCACTGTAGCAATTGCTCGGCAATAGGCGCAGGAATAACTGCTTCGTGATAGGTAAAACAGACCTCCACCGTTGCTTGTTGCTCGTAGATGCCCACCACCAAGGGATAATGCGACTGCGATTTGAATTCAAAACCACTGAAGGCGCTTGAAGCATTGGTAGCAGCTATGTTGTAGTTTTCATACACAAAAACGTGGTCAAAAAGTGTAGCAGCTTGTTGTATGGATGCGATGGGAAAATCTTGGTGCTCAAGCATTTCGCCTGTTTTTTGCTGTAGCGACAAAGCCAACGCTATGAAAGATGTTGTGGCATCGCACTTGGCTACCAATGGAAATGTTTGCGCAAAAAGTCCAATGGTTTGATGGTTAAAAGTAGCAATACCCCTACCCGAAAAAACATTTCCTACTACGAGGCAATCTTGTCGTAAGAGTTTGTGTAAAACGAGCACCCAATTGGTCAGAAAATAGGTGGCTACCGTAATTTGATGGGTTTTGCAAAACAACTGCATCGCTTGAAGTGCCTCAGCGGGTACGTTCCAACGGGCTGTCTGGACACGTTTTTCTGTTTGCTTGCGATCGCACCCAAAATTGTCGAGCAGGTGGGTGGCTTCTACTCCTTCTATCTCTTCACTCCAAAAAATCTTTGATAGTTCTTGTTGGTCAAGTGGTAGTTTTAAGCCTGTAATGAGGTCAAAATAGTGGGGATTTTGATACTTGATGAGGGGATTGCCCTGTAATCTTGCTGCACAGTTTTGCAAAAAGAAATCAGCCAATAAAGCAGCCGACCATCCATCCATCAAAATATGATGGTAAGTAAATACACAAGCCCAATGGGCTTCCTCCAACTTAAAAAAAGCCATACGGCAAAGCACTTCTTTGCGCAAATCAAAGGGCTGTTGAAAGTTCGCTACAGCATAAGCTTGTATGCTTTCTTGCTGATGGATGGATGGTTGTTCGGTCAAATCTTCAAAATAAATAGGCACAGGGCGTGCTTCTCTCAAAATGACCTGTAAAGGTGTTTTTACCTTATCAAATACCGGTATTGTCTGTAACAAACTTACCTCTTGATAAGTGTGCTG
>DMHB01000093.1 GCA_003449595.1 Microscillaceae bacterium
AATTACATAGCGAGGATTTTAAAGGGCTTCGGTTAATTTTTGCGGCTTTTTATCTGAAGTAGGCAAAGCTACCAAATTTGTTTGGCAATTGCGCCTAAACACCCACAAAAACAGGCAAGTAAGTGCCAACGAAGTCATAGCCGCTGAAAGTGGTATTTGTGGGGTTTGCTCGATGTCGAAAGCTACCAAACGGAGATGATACAAGTAAACCATCACGATTGTAAATCCATTGTTGACAAAATGCGCCCAAACGGCTATCCATAGGTTGCCCGACCAAGCAAACAAGTATCCAAACAAAACACCCAAAATCATTCGGGGCACCAAGCCATAAAACTGAAAATGGATGAAACTAAATACAAAAGCGACTACCCAAACAGCCCAACCGGTGGGTATTTTCTGCGCTACTTGGCGCTGCAAAATGCCCCTAAACAGGATTTCTTCGCCCAGCGCCGGTACCATCGCAATAACCAATAAGCCCAGTAGAAACTCGCCAATACTGGAAAAAGCAGTGATGAAAACAGTGAGTTCGCGCAAGCGCTGTTCGTTGGTTTGCGCCCAAATTTCAAACCCTGCCATCCACGACGGAAATTTCCACTGCATATTCCACGCAAATACCCACGCATTGAAGGGCATCACGGCCAACGTAACCAACAACGCCCCCCCAAACGATTTGATTTGCAGTGCTGCCGGTTGGCGATGCCCAAACAAGTAGCCCCAAGGCTTGCTTTCAAATTGTTTTAAGTATAGCCAAGGGCTGAGCACAAACGCCCCGCTGGCCGTAAAGCCTTGCAGATAAAGCAGGAAAATACGCCCTTGTGAGTTTTGAGGAGGGTTTTGTAAGGTATTGAACACCGCATCTAAACTAAACCCGAAAAAGGGCAAGGCAACAACCATCGCCACAAATTGAGAAATCAATAAGCCAAATATGACAAAAAGAACAAGTCCTATAATTCGGTAGGTTACCTGCATAGTAGCATAGAAAGGGGGTGAGTGGCTATTTTTATAAGAAAATCGTACCTTTGTGCTTCTTTAAAGAGTACTTTGTAAAGGTAGCCAAATTTAAAAGTTTTTTTGAAGCTAATTGCAAGGTGTCTGTTTTCATCCATCTTATTTTGTTAGACCATGGTCAAAATCGGCAATATTGAATTAGGCGAGTTTCCCCTTTTGTTGGCACCTATGGAAGACGTAAGCGACCCTCCTTTTCGGGCGGTTTGCAAGGCCAACGGTGCTGATCTGATGTACACCGAATTTATTTCGTCGGAAGGGTTGATTCGAGAGGCAGCCAAAAGTGTACAAAAGTTGGATATTTTCGAGTACGAGCGTCCCGTAGGCATCCAACTCTTTGGCAGCGATGTAGAAACGATGCGGGCTTGCGCCGAAATCGCTACGCGGGTATCGCCCGATTTGATCGACATCAACTACGGATGCCCGGTCAAAAATGTGGCCTGCAAAGGAGCTGGCGCAGCGCTATTGCGCGATATTCCGAAAATGGTACAAATGACCGAGGCCGTTGTGAAAGCTACCCACCTGCCCGTAACCGTCAAAACCCGCTTGGGTTGGGACGATAGCACCAAAAACGTAGAAGAAGTAGCCGAACGCCTGCAAGATATTGGTATTCAAGCACTTACCATACACGGGCGAACCCGCATACAGATGTATAAAGGCAGCGCCGATTGGACATTGATTGCCAAAATCAAAGAAAATCCACGCATTCATATTCCTATTTTTGGCAATGGCGACATCGACAGCCCCGAAAAAGCCCTGCAATACCGTAATCAATATGGCGTAGATGGCATTATGATTGGGCGGGCAGCCATTGGCTACCCTTGGATTTTCAACGAAATCAAGCATTATCTCAAAACCGGCACGCATTTGCCCGCACCTACTTTGGCCGATAGAATCGCCGCTTGTTTGTCGCATCTTCGGTTTGCAGTGCAATGGAAAGGCGAGAAATTGGGCATTTTCGAAATGCGCCGCCATTATACCAATTACTTCAAAAATATGGATCACTTCAAGCCTTTCCGGATGCAATTGGTAGAAGCCCCCCATCTGGCAGCCGTAGAAGTTATCTTGCAAGAAATAAAAGCCTTCTATGCCGATTCTGTGCTAACCTCCTGAATATCAGCGTAGTTTTTGCTAAAAGTAAGTTCGATTTAGACTTAGGCCACCCCTGCTTCCTGTTTATATTTTGCTGAAGCAGTTTGCATACAGCCACTACTCAAAAAATAGTTTTGAGGGTGGCTTTTTCCTTTGATGAGTGCAAAAATATATTTGTAAAAATCAAAATAGTCAAAATTTTATTCGCAAACGCATCGCTTTCGCCAAAAAATAAAGGGCTAAAAAGTCATTCTTTATACTTTTATTCTTCGCAGCTAAAACTAAACTATAGTTTCGGTTTCTATTGTTCACCCAAAAATTTCGAGGCACTGTGTTACGTAAAATTCCCCAAGAAAAATCTGCTTGTGGCGTAGGCTTTGTGGCCAATTTGAAGCAAAATGCCACTTTTCAAACTTTACAACAGGCTTTGTCAGCCTTGGCTTGTCAGGAGCACCGCGGGGCTTGTAGCGCCGACCGCATCACCGGCGACGGCTCAGGGTTGATGACCGACATTCCTTTCGAGCTTTTTGCCCCACACCAAGCCGATCAAGTCGCTGTGGCGATGTTGTTCGCTCCGGCGCAACCCGAAAAAAGGCGGCAAGTCTTGGAAGTTTTTGAGCAAGTGTTCGATTTTATGGGGCTGAAAGTGCTTGCTTACCGCGAAGTGCCCACCAACCCCGCCATTCTGGGCAAAGATGCCTTGGCACGTATGCCCTATATTGTACAGGCTTTTATCCAGCGTCCGGCTTATTGCAACACCAATGGCTCGTTCGACAAGCTGCTCTACAACACCAAACAACTGACCCGCACCAAACTTCAGAAGGCCGGTTTGCCCGAATTATTTTTTGCTTCGCTTTCTGCCCAAACCATCGTTTACAAAGCCCTTACCCGTGCCGAAGATTTGGGCAAATTTTACCTCGACCTGCAAAACCCACTTTTCAAAACCCGCTTTGGCCTTTTCCACCGCCGGTTTAGCACCAACACCACCACCACCTGGGATCGGGTGCAGCCGTTCCGACTCATCGGCCACAATGGCGAGTTCAACACCATTACCGGCAACCGCTCTTGGGCTATCTCGCGTGAGCGTGCCTTGGGGCTTTACGAAGGCGAGCTAATCACCGCCGAAGGCATCAGCGACTCGGGCAGCTTGAACGAAATGATTGAAGCCCTCAAATACCGCAGCAGCATCCCCTATCTGCGCGAAGTAATGGCTATTTTGATGCCCCCCGCCACCAAAAACAATGCCTTTTATGAGTTTTGGAGCCGTGCAATGGAGCCTTGGGATGGCCCGGCATTGGTGCTGTATTCCAACGGGCGCAGCATTGGCGCACGGTTAGACCGCAACGGATTTCGCCCTTGCCGCTGGGTGGCTACCGATGACAATTTCTACTTATCGTCCGAAGCCGGTTCGTTTCATTTAGACGAACGCACCATCTTGGCCAAAGGCACACTGCAAGCAGGCACGGGCATCAACGTGGATTTGCGAACGGGTAAAATTGATTTTACAGACCCCAGCCACTCGCGCGAAAACTACGATGCCCAGTTCGACAAACGAACCTTCAAATTAGCCTACCAATCGCTTACGGACACCGAGCCGCAGTATCTACACAAAAAATACCTGTTTGGCTATACCCAAGAAGACTACAACAAAATATTGTTCCCGATGATAACCGAGGGCAAAGAACCCATCGGCTCGATGGGCGACACAGCCCGCCCCGCCATTTTTTCGGCAGAAACCCGCTCTTTTTTCGATTACTTCTACCATAATTTTGCCCAAGTAACCAACCCGCCCTTAGACTATCTGCGCGAGAAAAACGTAACCGACCTCACCACTTACCTTGGCAAACGCCCCAATATTTTCGCCAAGAAAGAACTCCTGCCCGCCCCCATCGCCTTCGAACTGCCCAGCCCCATTTTGAGCTTAGGGCAAATGAAACAAATCAATGTCCTGACAGAGAAATCTTTGGACAATGCCCGCATCATCGCCCAAGAAATTGATTTTACCTTTACCAAGGCTTTTGGCGTGGTTGGGTTCTTAGACAAACTTGAGTCCATTGCCCAACAAGCCAAAGAAGCTGTCGAAAAAGGGGTTTCGCTGCTGGTGCTTACCGACAAATATGCCGACTACGACCATCCGGCGATGCCTGCGCTGCTGGCTTTGCGGGCGGTGGTGTCGTTTATGCGCGATTCGGGTTTGCGGCTCAACTTTTCGGTCATCGTACACTCAGCCGAAGTGCGCTCTACGCATCAAGTGGCCTGCATTGTAGGGATGGGCGCGGCGGCGGTCTGTCCTTATTTAGCGCTCGAAGTAGCCCGTTTTGAACAAGACAAAGATTTGGCCAAGCTTTCGCCCGACGAAAAAGAGCAAAACCTGCTGAAAGCCTACGAAAACGGCTTGCTCAAAATTATGAGCAAAATGGGTATTTCGGTGGTGCGCAGCTATCATAGTTCACTGCTGTTTAGCAGTTTTGGTCTTAACGAAGCACTGATTCAGCAATATTTTTATGGCGTTACTCCTGTGCTTGGAGGCATTGGCATTCCCGAAATCGTACAGCAAATCATTCTTCAAACCGAACGCGCACGACACGCCGAACAAGCCGGCCAAATGCTGCATACTTATCAGTACAAAGAACACAACAAAGGGCTGATGGGCGAAAAGCACTCGATGACCAATGCCAAGTCGAAAATTATCCACGATTTGGTGCGCAGAGAAGGGCTAAGCCTCGACGATATGCAGTTGTACAAACAATATCTTGAACTAAGCACCGAAGACAATCCGGTCAGCATTCGGCACTTGCTCGCCCTCAAATCCTCTAACCGCACCTTGCCCCCTACTTTGTCTATGGACGAAACCTTGTGGGAAGGCGAAGTGCAGCCCCGCAGCGAAATATTGCGCACTTTTGGCTCGGGGGCGATGTCGTTTGGAGCCATTAGTGCCGAAGCCCAACGCGATATTTTCTATGCCATGCGCGAAATAGGCGGGCGGAGCAACAGCGGCGAAGGAGGCGAGAATCCCTATTACCACATAGAAGGCATTACGGCTTCGGCCAAACAAATTGCTTCGGCGCGGTTTGGGGTCAATGCCTTGTATTTGGTGTCGGGCGACGAAGTACAAATCAAAGTGGCGCAAGGAGCCAAACCCGGCGAAGGTGGCCAACTAATGGGCATCAAAGTGGACGTAAACATCGCGAAAGCGCGCAACGCTATGCCCGGTGTCGATCTGATTTCGCCCCCGCCGCTCCACGACATTTACAGCATCGAAGACCTCAAGCAGCTGATTTATGAAATCAAACAACTAAAACCCGAGGTCAAAGTCAATGTCAAATTGGTGTCGGGTGCGGGCATCGGCACCATTGCCGTAGGAGTAGCCAAGGCTGGTGCCGACATCATTCATATTTCGGGAGGCGACGGAGGCACCGGAGCTGCTCCGCTCAGTTCGATGAAATATGCCGGGTTGCCCTGGGAGTATGGCCTGCTGGAAGTACACCGCGCTTTGTTAGACAACCAACTGCGCCACACCGTAAAATTGCGCACCGATGGCGGTTTGCAAACCGGCTTAGACATTGTGTTGGCGGCCATTTTAGGTGCCGAAGAGTTCGATTTTGGCAAGCTTTTGTTGGTAGCCCAAGGCTGTGTGATGGCGCGCATCTGCGAAAAAAACACCTGCCCCACCGGCATTGCCACCCACGACCCGCGCTTCAAGGCCAAGTACAAAGGCACCCAAGAACACATCGTCAAAATGCTGCAATTGATAGCCGAAGATGTGCGCCGTTATTTGCACTACTTAGGCGCTTATTCGCTGAGCGACTTGGTGGGCAAAACCCATTTGCTGACGCTAAACCCCGAACACCTTCCCTTGGTGCAAGCCAAACAGCTTGATCTGGGCTTTATTTTAGACGAAGAATTGCCCTATACGCCTGCCGCCGAAGCCAAGAATCCTTTTACGGAAGGCATCGACCCGCTCAATGCGCAAATTTGGCAGGATGTGAAATCGGCAGTTGCCCAAAACCAAGACATCGCCTTAGCGTATCCCATTCAGGTAACCAACCGCGCTACTTTGGCGCATACCATCGGACAAATCGCCTTACTGGAGCATTATGACAAAGCCGCCGAATTTTTGCCCGCCTCGGTGGGCAAGCCTCCTAAGCCTTACCAAGGGAAAATTGCCATCGATTTTACCGGTAGCGCCGGACAAGGGTTTGGGGTTTTTCTGACACCACATTTTGAAGTGCGCTTGTTTGGCGAGGCCAACGACTCGGTTTGCAAAAGTATGTCGGGGGGCAAGGTCATCATCAGGCCACACACCGAGGCCAAGTTCAAAGCCGAAGACAATGTCATCATTGGCAATGTGGCTTTGTATGGAGCCACCGGTGGCACTTTGTATGTCAGTGGCTTGGCTGCCGACCGCTTTGCTGTGCGCAACAGTGGCGCTACGGCAGTAGTAGAAGGGGTAGGATTGCACGCCTGCGAATATATGACCCGCGGCCAAGTGGTGATTTTGGGCAACACTTCTTACAACATTGGCGGCGGAATGACGGGCGGCGAAGTGATTATCTATGGCAAAGCTGATGCCTATGTCAACCACGAGTATTTGGCAGCCCAACCGATGACCGACGAAGAACTCCAAGCGCTCAAAGCATTGCTCGAAGATTATCTGGCGTGTACGCAAAGCCGCAAAGCGGCGCAAATCCTGCAAAAGTGGGAAAAGAACGCCGCCAAATTTTCACGCTACAAGCCGCTCAGCTTGTTGAGGGCTGAGGCCGCCGTCTTGGTGCCGGTAGAGGCTGACTAAGGTTTCGGCTTATTTCACAATATCAATGAATTGACCTTCGGGTAGTAAGACAAACTGCGCGGGGTCAATTTTTTGTTGGGCAAGTGCGGCTTGTAGCTCGTTGGCCGGATCGGTAAAGCCATCGTCGGCCAAAGGGAAGGTGCCATAATGCGAGGCAATGCTCAACTGGCTGCTTACCTCTTGGTGAATTTGAACGGCCTGCCCTGGCGAAATATGAATGGGCGACATAAACCATTCCGGCTTGAAAGCCCCAATAGGCAGCAGGCTGACGCGCATAGGGCTGTATTTTTGGGCAATGGTCTTGAAAATTTCGCCATAGCCCGTATCGCCGACAAAAAACAAATTGCCTACCTGCGTTTGCAACACAAAACCACACCAAAGCGTCTGGTCGCGGTCGAACAAACCCCTGCCCGAAAAATGCTGCGCAGGCACACACACCAATTGCAGCGTTTGCGTAAGCGAAAGCGTTTGCCACCAGTCCATATCTTGAGCCTTGCCTAAGCCCTGCTGCTCGATGAAGGCCCCAACGCCCAACGGAGTGATGATTTGCGGACGATCGCGTGTGTAGAGTCTTTTCAAAGTAGGAAGGTCGAGGTGGTCGTAGTGGTTGTGCGAAATAAGCACCAAATGAATGGTAGGCAGATCGTCAAAAGCAATGCCCGCCGGACGCACCCGCCGAGGTCCTGCAAACGAAAAAGGGCTGCAACGTTCGCTCCAGATGGGGTCGGTAAGGATGTTTAGGCCGCCCACTTGTATCAAAAAAGTAGTATGGTTGACATAGGTAATGCGCAGCGTATCGTCGCTGAGGCGATGGGCAGGTTTTGCTCCCAGCGTTACTTGCCCTGCCGGAGGCCAACTGCCGGGTTTGCGACTGGCCAACCAACGGAACACATCACCTAAGTTTTTGGCTTCGGCGCCTCCCAAATTTTTGAACTTCTTGCCGTCGAAATGGTCGGTGGGGTTGCCCCGATAAACCGGTGCGGAGATAAAATAGCCAATGGCAAAAAACAAAACCACTACCAAAGCCACAAGGCCAAGAACGAAATAAACCATTTTTTTGAACATTTAAAGAAGGAAGGTAAGTAATACAAAAGGCTGCTGCGAGAAGCAAAGGTAGGCAAAACTGCTAAGTGGGGTCATACTCACCCTCAGAAATCTTTCAGTTCATAGTTAGTACTTCGGCCTCCTTGTTTTTCTTGTTGTAAGACACCCTTATCGAGCAAGTCTTTTATATCTCGCAAGGCTGTATCGGTCGAGCATTTAGCCATTTTAGCCCACTTCGAGGATTTTAATTTCCCGTCGAATCCATCCAGCAGTTTATTCAGCATATATCGCTGCCGTTCGTTAAACTCAGTATTTTCGTGAATTTTCCAAAATTCGGCCTTGTGTAGAATTTTCGCTAAGGTGGCCTCTGTGGTCAACAGTGCATTTTTTAAGCATTTTAGGAACCATGCTATCCAATCGGTAATATCGCCATCGCTATGCTGAACCCTTTGCAATACCTCGTAATATTTCTTGCGCTCTAATAATATTTGGGTTGACATACTATAATAGCGTTCAGGACTTCCATCGGCGCGCGCAAGCATCATATCCGAAATTGCCCTGGCGATGCGTCCGTTGCCATCATCGAAAGGGTGGATGATAATGTACCAAAAATGAGCGATGGCTGCTTTGAGCACCGGATCAACCTGCGTGTTGTCATTGAACCAGTCCAAAAACTTGTCCATCTCAAGGGCAACGCGATCAGCGGGAATGGCTTCATAATGTACCCTTTCTTTTCCCATTGCTCCCGAAACAATTTGCATCGCCCCCGAGCGATAACGCCCTACCTCAATGGGATGAATGCCACTATACCCTGTCGGAAATAATGCAGCATGCCAACCAAACAGGCGTTCGTGGGTCAATGGCTGATGGTAATTTTGCGTTGCGTCAAGCATTAATTCTACAATGCCTTCCACATTTCTGTTTGCAGGAAGCATTGGCCCACCTATGTTGATGCCCAATCGTTTGGCAATTGAAGAACGCACTTGTGTATAGTCTAATTTTTCGCCTTCTATCTCAGAAGACTTCACCACATCGAGTGTCAACGTCGTCAAGGTTGCTTCTTCTTTGGCCACAAAGCCAAGCGTGTTGGCCTGCCCTATCAACTTGCCTTGCAGATAGCGCACTTCACCAAACAGGGCATTGAGGGTCGATTCTTGCCACGTGAAATCTGTCCAGTGTTTGTATTGATAGATGTATTTTGCCACTGTCTTACGGGATGTTTGCGGTAAATATAGCCAATATTCACCGCAAATTTGCGGCGAATAGGACGGATATTCACCGCACGAGCCGCCGGTTTGGGTAAATCTGCCTACAATTGACGACCTCGGGTGTTTATTTGTCTAATAAAACAGCTAAATCGACCAGCTGGTGAGGTGGGCTGTAGGCACAATCAGCAAAAAAAGTTAACTTTACTCTGCGCAAAACCAAGGCCGTAAGTTTAGGAACAATGCCTTGAAAATCCTTGTTAATGCTTGCAAAACCCCACTCTATTATGTTAGGCTACCGATTTACAAATTACATTCCTCCACAAAGCCAAGATGGCGCTGATTTTGACCGACTGCTCAAAATTTTTATGCAATTGCTGACGATGACTTCCGGCAACGTGAGCGAAGCCCTGCATTGGTTGAGCAACTTGGACAAACGCTATAACCTGACCACCGAAAATTATGGCATAGGCGATTTCATCGACGACCTCAAAGCCAAAGGCTATATCAAAGAAGAACAAGGAAGCGGCACTTTGCAAATGACCTCCAAAAGCGAACTGACCATCCGCCGCAGCGCCTTGGACGAAATCTTCGGCAAACTCAAAAAAACACGCTTGGGCAATCACCACTCCAATTATTCGGGCTTGGGCGATGAAATGGACACCGACCGCCGCGATTTTCAATATGGCGACACTTTAGACAAAGTATCGGTTACCGACTCGCTGCGCAATGCGCAAATCAACCACGGCATCCAAGATTTTACCTTGTGGGAAAACGACCTTGAAATCGTAGAAACTGAGTTCAAAGCGCAAACTTCTACGG
This sequence comes from Microscillaceae bacterium, assembly GCA_003449595.1. Classification (GTDB taxonomy): domain Bacteria; phylum Bacteroidota; class Bacteroidia; order Cytophagales; family Microscillaceae; genus UBA8158. The sequence continues at coordinate 9,961 of DMHB01000093.1, forward strand.
TGCTGATGATCGACATTTCGCACTCGATGGTGCTGTATGGCGAAGACCGCATCACCCCCGCCAAGAAAGTAGCGATGGCGTTGGCCGAACTCATCACGACCAAATACCCGAAAGACACCCTCGACATCATCGTGTTTGGCAACGATGCTTGGCAAATTCAAATCAAAGACTTGCCATATCTGGAAGTAGGGCCTTACCACACCAACACCATTGCGGGGTTGGAACTGGCGATGGACTTGCTGCGCCGACGCAAAAACAGCAACAAGCAGATTTTTATGATTACCGACGGCAAGCCGACCTGTATGAAAGTAGGCATCAAATACTATAAAAACAGCTTTGGCTTAGACAAGAAAATCTTGAACAAAACCCTTACCTTGGCAGTGCAGTGCCGTAAATTGCACATTCCGATTACAACTTTTATGATTGCGTCCGACTCGTATTTGCAGGAATTTGTGCGCGAATTTACCAAAGTGAACCAAGGCCGCGCTTATTACAGCAATTTGGAAAACTTGGGCAATTTCTTGTTTGAAGATTTCCAACGCAACCGTCGTAAAACCGTCTAAAACACTCTTCGATTTACTTGCCGAATGGGCTATATCTACCTGATAATCAACATCATCCTTACGGTTTATTGCCAAGTGTTGCTCAAGTGGCGTTTGCAGCAACTGCCACCAGCTCCCGAATCGTCCTGGGAAAAGCTCTGGTTCTTCTTTTGGTTGTTGTTCGACCCACTCATTTTTTCGGCCTTGGTGGCTACCTTTTTGGCAGGCTTGGCTTGGATGGCCGCGCTCACCAAATTTGAATTGTCGTATGCCTATCCTTTCTCTACCATTTCGTTTGTATTGGTCTTTTTGTTAGGCTATTTTTTTCTGCAAGAAACCATCAATGTCTATAAAGTAGCCGGCACCCTGCTCATCATCCTCGGGGTGATTTTGGTAGGGCGGGGCGGATGAGCGGGGCATAGCATAGGGTTTTTTGTAGTGCTTTGGGCTAAAAATTAGCTTAATGTAACCAACTGGCTATAGGGCGGAAGACCTGCAACAGTGGGGGCATAACATTTCTTTGATGAAATAGAAAATACGCTTGATCAGTGGAATGGTACTTTCACATTCTAAAATGCTACGCTTGCAA